>NZ_AKZL01000021.1:0-60614 GCF_000282755.1 Shewanella sp. POL2 | reverse complement strand
CCCGAGGGTGGCTTTATTATTAGGATGGGATATCTGTGGTTAATAACTGGCGGCATGCACTGAGCGCACGGCGCGGCCTGATGGGTCGATAATACCCCGTAAACTTTCATCCCATGCCAGCGCTTCTGGGGTAGAGCAGGCGACCGACTTGCCACCAGGAACCGTTTCGGCAGCACTTGGCAATGGATAATGCTCTTCAAAGAAACAGCGATAGAAGTAAGCCTCTTTGGTTTCTGGCGTGTTATACGGGAAGCGGAACTTCGCGTTGGCCAGTTGCAAATCGTCGACCTGTTCTGCGGCATGGGCTTTTAAGCCATCAATCCAAGAGTAGCCTACGCCATCGCTGAATTGTTCCTTTTGGCGCCAGGCGACTTCTTTAGGTAATTTATGTTCAAAGGCTTGGCGCAGAATGTGTTTCTCAATCCGGCCATCCTTAGACATTTTTGCTTCAGGATTAATGCGCATTGCCACATCCATAAATTCCTTATCGAGGAAAGGCACACGGGCTTCCAATCCCCACGCCGCCATGGCTTTGTTGGCACGCAGACAGTCGAATAGATGCAGTTTATCCAGTTTACGCACGAGTTCCTCATGGAAGGCCTGCGCGTTTGGCGCCTTATGGAAGTACAAGTAACCGCCAAAGAGTTCATCGGCACCTTCACCCGATAACACCATTTTGATCCCCATCGCCTTGATTTTACGCGCCATCAGATACATGGGTGTGGCAGCACGAATGGTGGTGACATCATAGGTTTCTAAGTGGTAGATGACCTCTTTAATCGCATCTAGCCCTTCTTGGAAGGTAAAGTTGATCTCATGGTGAATCGTTCCAATGGCATCAGCAACCTTTTTGGCCGCGATTAAATCCGGAGCGCCTTTTAAACCGACAGCAAAGGAGTGTAGCTGCGGCCACCAAGCGCCCGTTTCACCGTCATCTTCGATGCGGCGTTTGGCAAATGTCTGGGTGATAGCCGAGATCACCGATGAGTCTAAACCACCGGAGAGTAATACTCCGTAAGGTACATCGGACATCAATTGACGTTTTACTGCGGCTTCTAGAGCTTCACGCAGTTCTTCTTGGCTGGCGCCGTTATCTTTAACTGCATCATACTGTTGCCAATCGCGGGTGTAGTATTTCACTGCCGCAGCATCGCTTGAGTATAAGTATTGGCCCGGCTGGAATTCTTCCACCGTTTTACACACTGGCATCAGTGCTTTCATTTCGGAGGCGACATAGAAGTTACCTGCCGCATCTCGACCCGTGTAGAGCGGAATGATACCCATATGATCGCGGCCGATTAGGTAGGCGTCTTTGGCTTTGTCGTAGAGTACGAAGGCGAAAATACCGTTTAATTTATCAAGAAATTCAGTGCCATATTCCTGATACAACGCCAGAATGACTTCGCAATCTGAGTTGGTTTGATAGCTGTATTTATCGCCGAGTTGGGCTTTGAGTTCTTTGTGGTTATAGATTTCACCGTTGACCGCGAGGATAAGGCTGCCATCTTCGGTTAGCAGTGGCTGCGCGCCATGTTCAATATCGACAATGGCCAAGCGTTCGTGGGCCAAAATCGCTTTATCGCTGGCGTAAATGCCTGACCAATCGGGGCCGCGATGGCGCATCAGTTTGGACATTTCTAGTGCCACTTGGCGTAGCTCTTTCGCATCGGATTGAATATCTAAAATTGAAAAAATCGAACACATAATGCAACTCCTAAACCGCTGTATTTCATTTGAGGATGTCTCAATTGAGTATCAATGTGCCAGCGATTCGGGATTTTGCCAAATATTATTTTTGATGATTTGTTCGTTTTTAGGTGTTTTTTGTGAGTTTAATCTATATTGAAAATGGTTTTAATTGAAGTTTGTTTAATTAGTTTCGCTTTTTTATACACAAAGTGTTTTTTTGTGTTGATTGCTAGGCGGGATATTGGCAAATACATAATGTTCACTCAAGAAAATCCGTTTTTGAGAAAATCATGATAAATGTGAGCAAGATAGTTATCCAAGCGTCATAATCGCTGATTTTATAAGCAGCATATCGGCAGTTATTGCCCGTGTTGCTACAGTCAAGGTCAACAGTGAGCGTAAAGTGGGGCGGCTCATAAAATACTCATAACATAATAAGGCACCCTTCAAGGTGCCTTATTAGATTTTTTAGCGATTAATCCCTTTGCTTAAGCCGCTTACTTTGCGGTCGTGGCAAGTTCTGTTTTGGCGGGACGCAGGCTATTAAACTCAGTACCTTGATAGTAGCCTGGCCAATCTTGGCTGTTGCCTAAGCTGCGAGTCACTTGATAGTAAATTTCCAGATCTTGAATCGCACCACTCAAATCCCAGTCTTCATGGTATTCATCGCAGACATTGTGGTAGCAGCCCTTCATGGTCGCCTGCATTTGGGTCTTATAGTCCGCGGTTGCCACATCGATTGGCTCACTACCGCCACCGGCAAAAACCGCAGGAACGCCGAGTTTAGCGAAGCTGAAGTGGTCAGAGCGGAAGAAACCGCCCGATGCAGGATTCTTTTCACCCAAAGCAATGCGGTTTTGCTGTTTGGCGGCATCGATTAAGTAGTTTTCAAGCTCGGACTTGCCTTTACCGACGATAGTGAAGTCCTTGGTTTTTCCATAGATATTGGTGCTATCTAGGTTTAGCACTGCCACGGTTTTATCAATGGGGTAGATAGGATTAGCGGCATAATAACGTGAGCCAAGCAACCCTTGTTCTTCACCCGTGGTAGCGATAAAGGTCACCGAGCGAGCTAAGCCGTGGCCCTGTTTAGCGTTATCGGCCAGTTGTCTGGCGATTTCTAAAATGCCCGCAATGCCCGATGCATTGTCCATGGCACCGTTGTAAATTTTATCGCCTTCTTTACTGTCATCTTTGCCAATATGGTCCCAGTGGCCAGTAAACAGGATTTGTTCATCTACTTGCTTGGTGCCAGGAAGGGTGGCGACGACGTTATAGCTGTTGGCGTATTCCGCTTTGTTTTTAAAGGCGATGCTGGCCGTTTGCTCTAGGGATAAGCTAATTGGGCTATCGGCAGCGCGAGCCATGAGAGTAGGAAGTGATAGGCCAGCCTTTTCAAACAGTTTTGTGGCGGTATCTAAGGTTAACCAACCTTCAACTTGGACGCGGCTATCCTGCTCAGCTTTGCTGTGCACTAAATCCTGTTGTGGCCCCGTCCAACTGTTTTCGACAACAGACCAAGGATAAGATGCAGGCTCAGTATCGTGGATCAGCAGCGCGCCGAGTGCGCCTTGGCGGCTAGCTTCTTCAAATTTATAACTCCAGCGGCCGTAGTAGGTCATCGCTTTGCCATTAAATTTGCCTGAGTCTGGGCGGGCAAAACCGGGATCGTTCACTAAGATGACTGCGATTTTACCTTTCATATCCACATCTTGGTAATCGTTCCAGCCATATTCAGGTGCATTAACACCGTAGCCAACAAATACCAATGGCGCGTTTTCAATGTTAATACCACCGTTATCATGGCGACTACTGAGCACCAGATCTTGACGGTATTTAAAGGGTAATCCAGCTAGCGTGACTTGCTGTGCTTCATCTGCGGTATAGCTCACCATAGGCACAGGTTGTAAAAAGCTACCTTGGTAAGCACCTTTAAGTCCCATCTCTGCAAAGGCCTTGGATAAATAATCCAAGGTGAGTTTTTCACCCTGAGTGGTTGGGGCACGGCCTTCAAACTCATCGGAAGACAGGTTTTTAATATCGTCTCTAAAACGTGCTTCATTCATTTGCACGGGTTTCAGTGCGGCACTGCTGTTGGCATCGGGCTGGGCCGAGTTGGGGCTACAGGCACTGAGCAAGGCTAGTGCGCAAAACGGATACAAACGTCGCATAGGTTGATCCTACTGTTATTTTTAGGGCGTGTTTAACGCGAATATTGAAGGGGTATGTCGTGCCTTATCATGAAGCAAGCGACAATGGGGTACAAGGGAAGTCCAACGGCAAATATGTTACTTAATGTTAAGGTCAGTGGTGTTTCTCAGCACGCTAAGGTGCTGAGAAGCTGGCAGTTTGATGCTTAAACGACATCGATATCGCCGGCACAGGCGAAAACATGATTTGGGCGGAAAGGTTCTTTATCGATATCTTCAAGTTTACTTACGCCGCTGGTAACCAGAATGGTTTCAAGTCCGGCTTGGAAGCCCGCCAAGATATCGGTACGCATATTGTCGCCGATGATCACGGTATTTTCGGAGTGACCGTCAATATGATTGAGCGCCGAGCGGATAATCCATGAACTCGGTTTACCGACGTAGAAAGGCTTTTTGCCGGTAATACGCTCAATCGGTGAACACAGGGCGCCGCAGGCGGGGCTGTAAGCGGGGCCGTGAGTGTCGGGGTTGGTGGCGATAAAACGGGCGCCACGGGCGACAAATCCGGCGGCCTTATGGATCATATCCCAATTGTAGGAACGGGTTTCGCCAACAATCACAAAATCGGGATTAATGTCGGTAATGGTAAAACCAGCCTTGTAGAGCTCATGGGTGAGGGCGCCTTCACCGATAACAAAGGCTTTACTGCCCTCTTGGTGCTTTAAAAAGTCGGCGGTAGCCATGGCCGAGGTATAAAAACATTCCTCCGGGATGTCTATCCCCGCTGCGCTAAGGCGGTTTTGCAGATCTTTGCCTGTTTGTACCGGATAGTTAGTGAGAATGACAAGGGGATTGCCTTGCTGGAGAATGCGCTGGATAAATTTATCACTGCCGGGGATCAGCTTATTGTCGTGCAGGAGTACACCATCGATATCGCAGATAATATTTTTCATCTAATAATCTCTTTTATGCCGAACAAAATCACTTTTCGTTAGCTTATCTAATGCCACATTAGTCCATAAAACAATGGTTTTGTATGTCATAGCCCAAAAAAAAGAGACCTTTAAGGTCTCTTCTTCCAATATTCAGAGATTAATCGGGTGCGTAACCATTAGGTCCGATGAGCGTGCCATCAAGATAGGCTTGGCCGTCTTGCATTTTTAAGCGTTGATGGCTAAACCATTTCACCACTAGGGGGTAAATAGCATGCTCTTGCTCGTGGACACGCGCAGCGAGCATCTCTGCGGTATCGTCTTCATAAACTGGGACTTTCGCCTGTAAAATCACCGGACCAGCATCTAGCGCTGGGGTAACAAAATGCACACTTGCGCCATGTTCTGTTTCTTTGGCATCAATGGCACGTTGGTGGGTGTGTAATCCGGTAAATTTGGGCAGCAATGAAGGGTGGATATTGATCATGCGACCTAAATAATGATTCACGAATTCATCAGTTAGAATGCGCATAAATCCAGCCAACACGATTAAATCCGGTTGGTATTGTTCAATTGCAGCCATTAACCGTGCATCGTAATCAGAGCGAGATTCACCTGTGCGAGCAATCACGCAGCTGGTATCAATTTCACTATGATGGGCACGAACTAGGCCGTAGGCATCGGGTTTATTACTGATCACTCCGACAACTTCGGCTTGCAAATTATCGTCACAACCGTCGATAACGGCTTGCAGATTACTGCCATTTCCGGAAATTAATACAACTACACGACAGCTTTGGGGCATTACAGGATCTCCACTTGCTCTTCATTACCTTCGCGAGCAGCGATAGCACCGATAAGCCATGCTTGTTCGCCTTCCGCTGCAAGCAGCGCAAGTGCGGCATCCACTTTATCGGCTGGCAGCGCAACGATCATGCCTACACCACAGTTAAAGGTGCGGTACATTTCATATTCTGCAATGTTACCGTTTTCCATTAACCAATTGAAAACAGCTGGCCATTGCCATGAATCACCTTGGATAACGGCTTTGCAGTTTTCAGGCAGTACGCGAGGAATGTTCTCCCAGAAACCGCCGCCAGTGATGTGTGCCATTGCGTGCACGTCTGATGCTTCAATCAGCTTGAGCAATGATTTAACGTAAATTTTGGTTGGTTCTAACAGATGTTGGATCAATGGCTTGCCATTGAGATCCTGTTGAGGGTCCGCTTGGCTGACTTCTAATACTTTACGAATTAATGAATAGCCATTTGAATGAGGACCACTTGAAGCTAAGGCGATCAGTGCATCACCCGCGGCCACTTTACTCCCGTCAATGATGTCGGCCTTTTCAACCACGCCCACACAGAAACCTGCGAGGTCGTAATCTTCACCTTCATACATGCCTGGCATTTCAGCGGTTTCGCCGCCGATTAACGCACAACCAGATTGGAAACAACCTTCGCCGATGCCGTTAACAACAGAAGTTGCTGTTTCAACATCGAGCTTGCCTGTTGCGTAGTAATCGAGGAAAAACAATGGCTCAGCGCCTTGAACGATCAAATCGTTCACACACATGGCCACTAAGTCGATACCGACTGTGTCGTGTTTTTTGTAATCGATAGCTAAACGCAATTTAGTACCAACACCATCGGTGCCTGACACTAAAACAGGTTGCTTGTATTTAGTGGGTAATTCACACAATGCGCCAAAACCACCTAAGTTGCCCATTACCTCTGGACGACGGGTACGTTTAACAGCCGCTTTAATGTTATTTACCAGTGCATTACCAGCATCAATATCAACGCCAGCGTCTTTATAGCTCAGTGGGGTAGGAGTGCTCACGGAGGATCCTCTCGGGTACATCGTTATTGGATTTTTATGCGGCGGTATTCTATCAGCTTGTGCTAGGGGTCGAAAGTCATGATTTGGATTTATCAGTATCTCTGAAGTTTTTTTAGCTTCACAGGGGGATATTTCACATTTTCAATCTAGTGATTGGTCATAAAATAGTGTGTTAGTGGGCGTATCTTAAGCGATAAGTAATAATTCTTGCGATATTGCTCACGATTAGTCCGAATGGAAAAACTTTATGTTTTACCCAATAAACAAATCATCTAAAATCTGAAAAATTTGCCTAAGGTAATTCGCGAACAATAGTAGGAGAGAAAAATGAAAGTTGTCGAGGTTAAACACCCGTTAGTGCGTCACAAAATCGGCTTAATGCGTGAAGGTGACATTAGCACTAAACGTTTCCGTGAGCTAGCCGCTGAAGTCGGCAGCTTGTTAACCTATGAAGCTACCGCAGATTTCGAAACCGAAACTGTTACGATTGAAGGCTGGAATGGTCCGGTAGATGTGGATCAGATCAAAGGCAAGAAAGTGACTGTTGTGCCTATCTTGCGTGCGGGTTTAGGCATGATGGACGGTGTACTTGAGCATATTCCAAGTGCGCGTATTTCGGTTGTGGGTATCTACCGCGACGAAGAAACCCTAGAACCTGTGCCATATTTTGAAAAGCTGGCCAGCGACATGAACGAGCGTATTGCGCTGATCGTTGACCCCATGCTGGCAACTGGTGGCTCGATGATTGCGACTATCGACCTGCTGAAAAAACGCGGTTGCACGTCAATTAAAGCCTTAGTGTTAGTTGCCGCGCCCGAAGGACTCAAAGCCCTTGAAGCGGCTCACCCGGATGTTGAGCTGTATACTGCCGCAATCGACAGATGCTTAAACGAGAAGGGCTATATCCTGCCTGGTTTAGGTGATGCGGGCGATAAGATTTTTGGGACTAAATAATGTTCTGATGGCTTAAATGCTATCTCGATTTGACAAGGGGGCTTAGGCTCCCTTTTTGTTTTTTATGATTCCATTTTTGCCGACTCGTTCTACAGTTAACGATAAGATTAATTTTGACATAATGCGTTTTGCGCGGCGCAGTAGGTTTGCAATAAATCGATTTAACTCGGGTCATCATCGGGGATTATGATGGTTTCAAAACTAAGTTGGTCACTTGTTCGCCAATCTTGTTCATTGGCTACCTTGATATTTGTTGTGTTACTGCTGGTCCTTTTACCCTTGCGAATAGAGAAAGAACACAGGGCATTTGTCAAATTTGTACGGGCGAAACACGTGGTGCCAAGTTATTTAGAGTTGCTTGGTAAGAGCTTATCTTTACACGATATTATTGATTTTGATAGTGCGCTACTTACACCATTTAAGCTTGATTCCTCCCGCTTATTATTGCCTTCAGGCGGTGCTTTATCACCAGAAGAAGAGCTGATCCTGCGCTATTTTGACTATTTATATTCAAATAATAAGAATCCTGTCAGAAGTGCGTTTATATATATCGGTCTATACAAAAGTAATGCGCTATATTTTGCCTCCACGATTCCTGATGAGGTGAAAAGTCGCTTAATACACGAGAATTCTTTCACCAATGAGTTTTGCCAACGGCTGCATTATTGCAGTAAGGATGCCTCTGCTGACTCCTTAGTTGATGATATTGTGCTGTCCGTTCCTTATCGTGATGAAGTAACGGGAAACATTATTCTTTCTATGGCGGCGCCTATTTCATCCTCACATGCGCCTGAGCATCTTTGGGGAGATGTGATTGCTGATACATCATTTATGGCAACGGATTTTATGCAAAGAAAAGTGTTTGAAACTCAGAACTCGGCTTATGGCACTGAGATTGTCATTAGCGGAGATAGTTTTTGGACACGGATCACGCCCAACTTTCTGTTTTATGCTATGAGTAATCACTTAGATAATCAGAGTGTTTTAACATACAAAATCAGTACGTTAAGGTTTTTTATGCAATATCTGCCTCTTTGGTTATTGCTGTCGGGCTTAACAATTATTTTCCAACTTAAATTTATGCGTCTCAAGCAGTTACGTACTGAGCGTCAGCAATTTTCTGAAGCTATGCTGTTGGATCCATTTACGAAGACCTACAATAAAAAAATCTATGAAACACTTATTTTTAAGGCTGCAACTGCGTCTCAATATGCTGTGATTTGTATTGATGGCGATAAAATAAAAACGATTAACGACACCCATGGTCATCAATTAGGTGATTTGGCAATAATGCAAATTGTCGAAGCGATGCGAGCCGTTTTTCGAGAAAACGACATTATTATCCGTACTGGCGGTGATGAGTTTGTAGTGATTTTAGCCAACTGTCCTATTGATAAAGCACAACAACTTGCGGATAGACTTAAAGATAACATTCGGCAGCGACATTTTTTAAATATGCTAACTGTTTCTTGTGGTGTCGCAGATTCAATGGATTGCCTATCCTTTGAGGCGGTATTTCTGGCGGCAGATAAGGCGTTATACGCGGATAAGACACAAAAAAGATCCGATGATGAAAATGATGTTTTGCGGTAACGTTCTAATACTCAATGCTTAAATCCCTAGCATAAAAAAAGCGTGGCATTACCACGCTTTTGCTTATGTTTATATGTCTTTCCTACGCTTAGAGCACCATGGCGGCAATCCAACCAAATACTAACAGTGGAATATTGTAATGAATAAAGGTGGGGATCACGCTGTCGCGGATATGGTCGTGCTGACCATCGGCATTTAAACCCGATGTGGGACCCAATGTTGAGTCCGACGCTGGCGAGCCTGCATCGCCCAACGCAGCAGCAGTCCCGACTAACGCGATAGTTGCGGGTACTGAAAAGCCAAAACTTAGCGCCAAGGGCACATAAATGGTCGCAATAATCGGAATGGTCGAGAAGGATGAGCCAATACCCATAGTAATTAATAGTCCAACGACTAACATCAAAAAGGCGGCGAGGGCTTTATTGTCGCCAATCAGACTACTCAATGATGAAACTAGGGTGCCAACTTCACCAGTTTCTTTCACTACTGCGGCAAAACCTGCTGCGGAGATCATGATAAAACCGATATTGGCCATCATGCGTACGCCCTGAGTAAAGATATCTTGGTCAGCAACGTGTTTTAGTGCGCCAGAGAAACTAAAGATCATAAAGCCGACTAAAGCGCCGAAGATCATCGAATCAGTCTCAAGCTGTACAAATAAAGTTGCAAGAATTGCTAGCGCTGCGATAGCGATATTGCGCTTATTGAGCGTCTCTTCAGGCTCGGCACTGAGCACTTTAGTTTCATCGTATACCCTCGGCTTGCGATAGCTAACAAATACTGCGATCAATAAACCGACCACCATGCCCGCTGCGGGGATTAACATGGCAGGGGGGATTTGGTCACGCACAGCGACTAAGCCGTTGCTGGTGAGGTTTGACAGCAAAATATCATTTAAGAAAATACCGCCAAAGCCCACGGGTAAAATCATATAGGTAGTGACAAGGCCAAAGGTCAGCACGCAGGCGACCAAACGGCGGTCGATATGCAGCTTGGTCATCACATGCAGCAGTGGCGGCACGAGTATCGGAATAAAGGCGATATGGATCGGCAGGATATTTTGCGAGGCCATCGACATCACGAGCAGGGATAACAGCAGTAACCAGCGCACCCAATTAGTGTTGGTCGGATTAGGTTCTTGGCCAAGGCTTTTAATGATCGAGTTGGAGATCAGCGTCGTCAAGCCTGAATGGGATAATGCTACGGCAAATGCACCCAATAAGGCATAACTCAGGGCGATTTGTGCGCCGCCACCTAATCCTGTATTGAAGGCATCAATCGTTTGATGCAGATCCATTCCCCCGACTAAACCAGCAACGAGGGCGCTGATGGTGAGCGCTACCACTACATTCACCCTCGCCAAACTAAGGGCTAACATTAAACACACAGCAATGACGACTGCATTCATAGACAAATTCTTAATTCTGTAAACCAAAAGGGTTATTTTCGACTGCTAAGGCCGTGTCTGTCCAGTTTACCGAGCCTTAATCTGAAAAATATCTGAAAATGTGAATCCAGAGGGCTTTTAGTGTTAGATGAATGTGGGCTAAAGCGCTTATCAATGGCACAGATTGTTCTATCCTTAAGCAGTAACGTCAAAATGCCCTTGAAAAATGTGATATTGGTCTTAAATAGGTTGTAAGGCAAAACGCACGACTTATAATGCCTAAAGATTTGATTGGTAAGCGCTCTCAAATACACTCGCACAAATGTGCAAGCGTGTTTAAGGGATGTTTTACTTTTATAGTTAGTTCAACTCATAGATGGAGATATAAAATGAGCGTATTAGTAGGCCGTCCGGCTCCTGATTTTACTGCAGCAGCTGTATTAGGTTCTGGCGAAATCGTAGATAGCTTTAACTTAACTGCAGCCATCAAAGGCAAGCCTGCAGTGGTATTTTTCTATCCACTTGACTTCACTTTCGTTTGTCCATCAGAGTTGATCGCTTTTGATCACCGCATGGAAGAGTTCACTAAGCGTGGTGTTGAAGTGATCGGTGTGTCTATCGATTCTCAATTCACTCACAACGCATGGCGTAACACCCCAGTAGAAAAAGGTGGTATTGGCCAAGTGAAATACACTTTAGTTGCTGACGTTAAACACGACATCTGTAAAGCATACGATGTTGAGCATCCAGAAGCTGGCGTGGCTTTCCGTGGTTCATTCCTGATCGACAAAGAAGGTATGGTACGTCACCAAGTGGTTAACGATCTGCCATTAGGCCGTAACGTTGACGAAATGCTGCGTATGATCGACGCACTGCAATTCCACGAAGAGCACGGTGATGTTTGCCCAGCAGGTTGGGAAAAAGGCGACAAAGGTATGAACGCAAGCACTGAAGGTGTTGCGGCTTACTTAGCTGAAAACGCAAGCTCTCTGTAATTTGTAAACCTTTAGTTAGGTAAAAAGAAAGCTGCCTTTTGGCAGCTTTCTTGTTTTAGACAATTGTTGGTAAAGCTATGCTTCGCTATCCGAATCATCAGGTTCGTTGGTGGCTAAGAGTGGCCAGCCACCTAAAGATTTCCAGCGGTTGACGATATAACAAAAGAGTTCAGCAGTGCGCTCGGTATCGTAGAGTGCAGAATGGGCTTCTTTATTGTCAAAAGGGATGCCTGCCATAATACAGGCTTTTGCTAATACCGTATGGCCAATCGCTAATCCTGCCAACGTCGCGGTATCAAAAGTGGCAAACGGATGGAATGGAGAGCGTTTTAAGTCACAACGTTCAATAGCCTTACTCACAAAGCCATGATCAAAGGCTGCATTGTGCGCCACAATAATACTACGGTGACAATCAGATGCCTTTTGGGCTTTTTTAACGGCTTTAAATATTTCTAAAAAGGCTTCTTTTTCGCTGACCGCACCGCGTAATGGATTGGTGGGATCGATACCATTAAAAGCCAGCGCCTCGGGTTCTAAATTTGAACCCTCAAAGGGCTCAATGTTGAAATGCAGGGTTTTATCAATCCCGAGCACACCTTCATCATCCATTTTCAGTAGCGTGACGGCTATTTCCAGCAACGCATCGGTTTGAGAGTTGAAGCCCGCGGTTTCGACATCTATCACTACCGGAAAGTAGCCACGAAATCGGTGTTTCAATTTGTTTGCGTCGCAAATATCGCTCATTAAAGTACCCAAGAAAAATCACAGGGCGCTATTATGCTTAATGAACTAGGATGTGTCATGTTTGATTGCTGGTTTTATGAGCTAAAGGAACTAAAAAGTTTGCCGATAAAACCTCGTAACCGAATAAACACGAGTAAGGGCTATGTGGCGAAAACTGATATTAGTATCAATTTTATGCGTTCCAGCAACTGCAATGGCAGAGTTGCGCCACTATGTGGCCTCTTTGGGTGAATCCCAATGGCGAGTCAGTCAAAATAGTCCGATCGTGTGCCGTCTTGAGCATGATATTCCTTCCTACGGTAAAGCGATTTTTACCAGTGAAGCGGGTAAGCAATTAAATCTCAATTTCACTTTGGATATGTGGGTAAAACCTGATCAAGTGACCCAAGCCAAGTTGATGAGCCGAGCTCCCAAATGGCGACCAGGTGTGGTGTCAAAAGAAATCACTTCGTTACGTTACCAAAAGTATTTTAATGGTGAAGTGCCTAAACGCGCCGCGTGGTCCATGTTAAACGAGCTAAGCCGTGGTATGGAGCCGACATTTTACTATGCCGATTGGTATGATGAGTCCAATAAAATTGCTGTAGGGCTGTCGGCAGCGAATTTTGGCCGAAAATATGCTGAGTTTAAGGCGTGTTTATCGCACCTATTGCCTTATAGCTTTGAAGATATTGCTTTTACCGTGCTTAATTATGATGAAGGGGGAACGGATTTAACTCGCTTCTCACAGCAACAGCTTACGCGAATACAGGAATATTTGTCATACGATCCAGATGTAGAATTAGTATTAGTCGATGCTTATACCGATAGTTATGGTGGTCGTTCAGTGAATCAGAAAGTCTCGGACAAACGCGCTGAATCGGTAAAAGATTTCTTTGTCTCAAGTGGTATTCCGCAAGATCGAATTGTGACTGTGGGTCACGGCGAGCGGCGTCACGTGGCTTCAAATGATGATATTGAGGAAAGGGCGCTAAACCGCCGAGTTGTGATCCGCATTAGTAAGCCCCTCTAAATCAAAGCTTAACCTAACAATGCCAAGTCTACTGACTTGGCATTGTTGTTTATTGACGCTGTCTGTATTCGCCTCAAAATACTATGGCAATCTGTTGATTTAGATGGCAACACGCAGATAAGCGTCATTTATTGAGAGGCTCCAGTGGTTTTTATGTAACAAAAAATACTGAACGCCGATAAGTGTCGCTTGATGTTTGATTCTGGGTAAAAAAAAGCCCGCTTAATCTAAGCGGGCCGCAAAATAATGCATTTGCAATCAACAAATTGAAGGAAGGAAGTCAAGCATAAGAACCAGGGATGAACTGAAGTACTTAAAAGACATCAGTTTAAAAGTTCTTTGTTTTCAATATCCGCTAGCGGATATCTCCTGAAAACAAGCACATTTTAGTGTGTTGTTATTTGGCTAGCAAACGAGAAAAATTGCCTCGATACATTAGCAAAACTAATGATTGATTAAGTGATCTGCCTCACTTAAGTCACTATTTAGCATGATTAATAACTTGTCAGTCATAATTACTGCATAAAAATACACTTCAATAAGCTCATCATTGCTACCAGTTTGTTAAATCTTTCTTCTTCGCGAGAAAACCTCATCTTTTGCTACAGCATTGCCATGAAAAATTTTGCTTGTATAGTACTTGCTGCAAAAGAGCGTTAAGCCGGACATCACCAAAAGGACGATAAAAGATGGCATTAAGATTTCGCCTTGCCCAGCAAGGTTTATTAGTAGCCACATTGGGCATGGCGTTGGCCGCCTGCCAGAGTGGCAATACGCCAGAAGAGGCCGCACAGCAGGTCAGCGCAAACAAATTGGTTTACCCTGAAACGAGAAAAGACGCCTTAGTCGACACTCTTCACGGTGTTGCGGTGGCGGATCCTTACCGTCATCTTGAAGAAAACACGCCAGAAACCGAAAGCTGGGTAAAAGAACAACAGGCCTTTGGTCAGGCTTACTTGGCGAAGATCCCCAACAAACAAGCCGTGGTTGATCGTATCACTGAACTGTGGAACTACGAGAAGATTTCAGCCCCCTTCGAGAATGGCGATAACCAGTTTTATTACCGTAACGATGGTTTACAAGCGCAATCGGTCCTTTATGTAAAAGGCAAAGATGGCGTTGAGAAAGCCGTGCTCGATCCAAATAGCTTCTCAGCCGATGGTACCGTGGCGTTGTCTGGAGTATCGGTAAGTAATGACGGTAAGATTTTAGCCTATGGAGTGTCTAAGTCAGGCTCTGACTGGCAGCAGTGGCAGTTTATTGATATTGCCACGGGTAAAAAGCTTAAAGATGAACTCAGCTGGATTAAATTCTCCAGCGCGGTATGGGATAAGGAAAACCAAGGTGTTTTCTATGCCCGTTACGATGCGCCAGCGGGTGGGGATTTACTGGCCGATGTGAACTTTAATCAAAAAGTGTATTACCACAAATTAGGCACAGATCAGCGCCAAGATTTATTGATTTACGAACGCCCCCAAAACAAAGATTGGGGATTTGGCATCGATGTGTCTGAGCAGGGCGAATATTTACTGCTGTCGATTTCGCAGGGTACGGACAAACGTAATCGCTTTTTCTATAAATCACTGTTTGAACCTAAAGCACAGGTGGTGGAATTAATCCTTAACCTCGAAGCAGAGTATGAGTTTTTAGGTAATGACGGTTCGGTATTTTATTTTAAAACCGATTTAGATGCGCCTAACGGTAAAGTGATTGCCATTGATACCCGTAATAGTGAGAAATCGCAGTGGCAAACCATTATTCCTGAATCAAAAGATCCCATTAATAAAGTCGCCATTATCAATGACCATTTAGTCGTCAGCTATTTACACGATGTATTGGGACAATTATCGATTTTCAGTATGGGCGGCCAAAAGCGTCAAGATGTCACTTTACCAGGTAAAGGTAATGTCGCCGGGCCTTTCGGTAAGGCGAGCAAAGACTATTTCTACTATGTCTTTAACAGCTATATTCAACCCGAAACCACCTATAAGTTCGATTTTAAAACGGCAGAGTCGACCGTTGTGGCTAAACCTCAGGTGTCATTTAATCCCGATAATTATGTGTCTGAGCAAGTGTTTTATACCAGCAAAGACGGTACTCGCGTCCCGATGATGCTGTCCTACAAAAAAGGGCTGGTGAAGAATGGTCAAAACCCAACGCTTCTGTATGCCTACGGTGGTTTCGCGATTTCGATGACGCCGCGTTTTAGCCCCGCCAACATCGCATGGTTAGATATGGGCGGCATTTACGCCGTACCAAGTTTACGCGGCGGCGCGGATTATGGTGAAAGCTGGCATCAGGCAGGTATGTTCGATAAAAAGCAAAATGTGTTTGATGACTATTTTGCCGCTGCCGAATACCTGATCAACGAAAAATACACCAACACTACAAAGTTAGGCGCTTATGGCCGCAGTAATGGCGGTTTATTGATGGGCGCCGCGGTGACGCAACGTCCTGAGCTGTTTGCTGCTGTGCTACCAGCAGTGGGTGTGTTGGATATGCTGCGCTTCCATAAGTTTACCATTGGTTGGGCTTGGACTAGTGAATATGGCAGTGCAGATAATGCAGAGCAGTTTCCGGCATTATTAGCTTATTCGCCTTACCATAATGTTAAAGCGCAGGCTTATCCTGCAACTATGGTGATGACGGCTGATCACGATGATCGTGTGGTGCCGCTACACAGCTTTAAATTTGCCGCCATGATGCAAGAAAAACAGCAGGGCGATAAACCCGTGATAATGCGCATTGAGTCTAATGCTGGACATGGTGCGGGTAAACCAACCGCGATGAAGATCGACGAGTTTGCCGATATTTATAGCTTCCTGTGGCAAAGCTTTGGTTTGGCACTACCGCAAACCCTTGCAAAATAGCTAACTATGTTAATTAAATGGGGTCGTTTGACCCCATTGTTATTTACAAATCCCTCAATTGCGTTGAAACCCCTGCTATCCCTATCTATATCTTCATCGGGTCATTCACAAGTCTTGTTTCCCTAGGTATAGTAGCGTCAATTTTTCAACCAAAATCTACTGATTTCGCATGACGTTTAATTGGCCCATTTCAGTCTATTACGAAGATACCGACGCAGGTGGCGTTGTCTATCATTCGAACTATCTCAATTTTTTTGAGCGAGCGCGAACCGAATGGTTAAAAGCCTTAGGCGTAAGTCAGACTGCACTGTTGGCCGAGGACACGGCGTTTGTGGTTAAGCGGGCGGAATTGGATTTTAAAAAAGCCGCACGTTTTGAACAGAACCTTATTGTAGAAACTAAGGTCATAGAGTTGAAAAAGGCCTCGTTGGTATTTCATCAACGTTTGGTTGATCATCTGGGAGACTGTTATTGTGAAGGCACAGTGCTAGTAGCCTGTGTAGCCTTATCACGTATGCGGCCCCGAGCTATCCCCTTAAATATTGTGCAGGAGTTTGACAGTGCAAGCTGATATGTCGATTGTCGGGTTATTTTTACAAGCCAGTTTATTAGTGAAATTTGTTATGTTCACTTTACTTTGCTTGTCTGTAATGTCTTGGACGGTGATCTTACAACGCCGTAGTTTATTGACATCTGCAAAAAATAAATCGGCAAAATTTGAAGATAAATTTTGGTCAGGCGTCGATTTAAATCGTCTGTATAAAGAATTATCGGCTCGTCCAGATAATACGGGCTTAGAGTCATTATTTGTGACGGGTTTTAAAGAATATTCACGTCTAAATAAATTAAATAGCAAAGTGCCTGATGCGGTTATGGATGGTACTTCGCGGGCGATGCGTGTGACCTTATCCCGTGAATTAGAAAAGTTAGAAGCTAACTTACCGTTACTGGCAACCATTGGTTCGACTAGCCCTTATATCGGTTTGTTTGGTACGGTATGGGGTATTATGAATTCATTTATCGCAATTGGCTCGATGGAAAACGCAACATTAGCCATGGTAGCGCCAGGTATTGCAGAAGCACTGATTGCTACCGCTATGGGTCTGTTTGCGGCAATTCCAGCAGTTATCGCTTATAACCGTTTTGCGACTCAGGTTGAAAAGCTGGAAATCGGTTACGCTAACTTTATGGAAGAGTTTTCTAGCATCCTGCATCGCCAAGCATACAGTGAGAAGGAAGGCGTATAATGCAAGTCGGTTATCAGCGTAAACGTCGTCGCCCTGTTGCCGAAATCAACGTGGTGCCTTACATCGACGTCATGCTCGTGTTGCTGATTATTTTCATGGTAACAGCGCCGATTGTGACCCAAGGGGTGAAAGTGGAGCTGCCGCAAGGTGCGGCCGAAGTACTACCCGCGGATAGTAAGCCGCCGGTTGTGGCGTCTATTGATGCCGACGGTACTTATTTTCTTAATCAGGGCGGTTCCAATAACGAAGAAATGGAATTGGAAGAGTTAGCCACCGCCGTGGCGGCGATTATGGTGACTGAGCCTGAACGTCCAGTGGTGGTTAAAGCCGATAGAACTATTCCTTACGATAACGTGATCCAATTGATGGTGACCTTGCAACAGGCAGGCGTTCCCTCAGTCGGTTTGATGACGGATTCACCCAAGGAGAAATAGGTGGCGGATAATTCAAATGTTGCATTACCTCTGTCAATTTCAGCAGGTATTCATATTGGCGTGATAATTATTCTGGCCATTGGCATAGATTTCACCCATAAACCTGAACCTGTGCAACAAGTTAGCGCCCCTGCTGTAAAAGCTGTTATGGTTGATCAGCAACAAGTCGCTAATCAAGTTGAAAAGCTAAAGCAGGAAAAGCGCGATGCAGAGCGCCGAGAACGTGAGCGCCAAGCCGAACTTGAACGCAAAGCACAGGAAGCAAAGCAAGCCCGTGAGCGTGAACAAGCACAGTTGAAGAAACTGGCGGAAGAACGTAAGCAGCAAGAAATTGAGACCCAAAAGGCCAATGATGCCGCGAAAGCCGCGCAGGTGAAGCAGCAACAGGAAAAGGAAAAAGCACAAAAAGCCGAAGCCGATCGCAAGCAGAAGGAGCAAGAACGTAAACTTGCTGAAGATGCAGCTCAAAAAGCCGCGGAAAAACGTAAAGTAGAAGAGGCCGCTGCCGCGAAAGCTGAGGCAGACCGTAAGCAGAAAGAAACCGAAGCCAAGGCAAAAGCTGAGGCAGACGCTAAAGCCAAAGCAGAGGCAAAAGCCAAGGCTGATGCAGAGGCGAAAGCAAAAGCCGAAGCTAAGGCAAAAGCAGATGCTAAGGCGAAAGCGGATGCTGAAGCCCGTGCTCAGCAGGAGCAGGAAATGGCTGATGCGTTAGCCGCCGAGCAGGCAGCCTTATCGCAAACCATGAATAAGCAGATGCAAACGGAAGTCGGTAAGTATACCGCTATGATTAAATCAACGATTCAGCGTAACCTTGTGGTTGATGAATCGATGCGTGGTAAAACGTGTACTGTTTCTGTGCGTTTAGCGAATGATGGATTTGTGATTAGCAGTCAGACACAAGGTGGTGATCCGAATGTGTGTCGTGCAGCTAAAGCGGCGATTTTAAAAGCGGGTAAGTTACCAGTGTCTCCAGACCCTGCGGTATATAACTTGATGAAAGAAATTAACTTAATCGTTGAACCAACGTTTAATTAAAGGAGTCCCATGAAAATTTTGGCAAAATGGTTAGCATTGGCAGTTCTGCTTTGCACTATGCCGGCAAAAGCGGCGCTGGATATTGTGATTACCGAAGGTGTGGATGCAGCGCGACCAATCGCGGTGATGCCATTCCAATGGCAAGGTGCTGGTGCGCCACCACAGGCGATTGCCGATGTGGTTATGTCTGACTTAGTGCGCAGCGGTACGTTTAAACCTCTCGATGAATTAGGGTTACCTCAACGTGGTATTGGAGCCTTAGCACAGTTTGATGCCAATGCTTGGGCTAATGTTAGTGCAGAAGCCGTTGTGGTTGGTTCGGTTAAGCCTTACGGCACGGATCAGTTTTTGGTGAGCTTTGATCTTATTGATTTGGTTAAAGCACAAAACCAAGCACTAAAAGGTCCTGCAAGTCCAACTGAATTTTTGATGGATAGTCGTCAGACAGTGATTTCTGCGACCCAGTTTCGTCAGTATGGCCACCGTATAAGTGATATCGTTTATGAAAAATTGACCGGTATTCGTGGTGCGTTTTTAACGCGCATTTCTTATGTATTGGTTAACCACAGTCAAAAAGCGGCTTATTCATTAATGATTGCTGACTATGATGGTTACAATGAGCAGATGTTATTGCGCTCTCCTGAGCCTTTGATGTCACCCGCGTGGTCACCCGATGGCCGTCGTTTAGCTTATGTGAGTTTTGAAAACAAAAAAGCCGAGATTTTTGTTCAGGACCTATACACTCAAGTGCGTACTAAGGTGAGTAGTTTCCCTGGCATTAACGGTGCGCCTTCTTTCTCGCCCGATGGTAAATCATTGGCCGTGACCCTCTCTAAGGATGGTCAACCTGAGATTTATGTCATTGATATTGCCACTAAGGCGATTAAACGTATTACCAACCACTATTCCATCGATACTGAGCCTTCTTGGTATCCTGATGGCAAGTCATTGTTGTTTACCTCCGAGCGTGGTGGTAGACCACAGTTATATCGTGTAGATTTAAATTCAGGCAAAGTGACCCGTGAAACCTTTGAAGGTGAATGGAATTTAGGTGGTTCAATTACCCCTGATGGTCGCAGCATGATTTTTGTGAATCGCACAAATGGTAAATTTAATATTGCACGTATGGATTTAAGTACGCGCTTTATGCAGGTGCTGACATCGACACGTTTGGACGAGTCTCCAAGTGTGGCCCCTAATGGTACTATGGTGATTTATGGCACTACGTATCAAGGCAAGCAAGTTTTAGCAGCTGTTTCTACGGACGGACGCTTTAAAGCGAGATTACCGGTAGGTCAGGGCGAGGTGAAATCACCTTCTTGGTCTCCGTTTCTCTAGTGTATTAGTTTGATTTATTAACATTTAATTTTATAAGGAACAAGTAATGGATCTGAACAAGTTGTTAAAAGCTATGTTGGTAGCACTTCCAATTATGGCTATTAGTGCGTGTAGCTCAACTTCTGAATCAGAAACTGATGCTATGGGCTCTACAAGCGGTTCTGGTAGTGAACTCAATGGTGGTGTTCAAACGGGCGGTATTGGTGGAATGTTGTCGCCTGAAGAGCAACAACGTCAGCAACTCGAGCAGTTGAGAAAAGAGCACATTATTTACTTCGATTTCGACCGCAGTGAAGTTCAAACTGAATATGCAGCTGTCCTCGAAGCCCACGGTACTTATTTAGTTGAGCACCCAAGTGTTCGTGTATTGATTGAAGGTCATGCCGACGAGCGTGGCACGCCAGAATACAACATCGCATTGGGTGAGCGTCGTGCTAAAGCTGTTGCTAAATACTTACAAGGCATGGGTGTACAACCTAGCCAAATGAGCATCGTAAGCTATGGCGAAGAGAAGCCACTTGACTTCACTCGTACCGATGAAGGTTTTGCTAAAAACCGTCGTGCAGTTTTAGTTTACTAAGATTGAATTACGGAGAGTAACGAGATGAAACGTGCCGTCTTAATTACGGCAATGTTCTTCGGCGCAGGAGCTGCAATTGCAGCTCCTGCTCCTGTTGAAGACCTTGCTGGTGGTTCAGGTGATGACAGACTTGCTCGTTTAGAGCGCATTGTAAAATCGAGACAACAAAGCGAAATTGATATGCAGCGCCGTCTGGATACTTTGCAGCAAGAAGTTCTCGACTTACGTGGTTTGACTGAACAACAAAATTATCAAATAGAGCAGATGCAGCAACGCCAGCGTCAGCTTTATGATGAAATTGCTAATTTATCTTCTAAAGCAGCGACTCCAGCCGCTTCAGTGCCTTCCACTCCTGCCGCTGCAGCAGCAACCGCGAATGCGGCCGCCAGTAGTTTAAGTGAAACGGCCAGCTACGAAAGCGCAGTTAATCTCGTGCTGAAAGAGCGTAAGTATGATGATGCAATCCCAGCCTTTCGCGCTTTCATTAAACAATATCCAGATTCAGTTTATGCCGCCAATGCTAATTATTGGTTAGGACAATTGCTGTTTAATAAAAGTGAGTTTGCTGAAGCTAAGCAAGTTTTCAATACGGTCGTGACCCGTTTTAGTGATTCCAACAAACGTGGTGACAGTTTAGTGAAGCTTGGCATGATCGCAGAGAAAATGGGCGATAAAGCTGGTGCAACTCAATATTACCAACAAGTAGTAAAAGACTACGCCAACAGCGCTGCAGCACGCATTGCCCAGCAACAACTGGCTGCAATTAAAGCGTAATTAACTAAAAAACATACTCTTAGTCTGTTTTTCATGCAAACGACAAAAAATTGGGAATTTACGCTTGCATGGGGAAATGAAAAAGGTATTATAGGCGCCCTCGGAACGGCGAGGTCGTTCGGGGCGCAAAATACCAGTATATGGGTCGTTAGCTCAGTCGGTAGAGCAGTTGGCTTTTAACCAATTGGTCGAAGGTTCGAATCCTTCACGACCCACCACTTACTCTAGTAAATAGAATAAGTTAACGGTATTTGAAGTGTAGTAGATTAGATGGGTCGTTAGCTCAGTCGGTAGAGCAGTTGGCTTTTAACCAATTGGTCGAAGGTTCGAATCCTTCACGACCCACCACTTTTCTGGAAGTGTAAAATTCAGAATTTTTAGATGAGTCGTTAGCTCAGTCGCTTATGTTATAAAGCTAGGGCAGTTGGCTTTTAACCAATCAATCGAATGGTTTAAATCCTTCATGATTCACCACTTATTGAAGTGTAAAATCAGCGTTCACTAGATGGGTCGTTAGCTCAGTCGGTAGAGCAGTTGGCTTTTAACCAATTGGTCGAAGGTTCGAATCCTTCACGACCCACCACTCTTTATCTCTCCTAGTAAAAATCTTCTTTCGCTACTCATCACTAAAAATCTTAATTAATTTCACTGCATTTTCTAGTTTGCTCATAGACTTATTGTCAGTTTTTCTCACGTGTTAAATGCTCCATATTGGCTGCAGATAAATAATAACAACTGGGGAAACACAAAATGGAACAAGCAAAATTGAGGTTGCTTTACTCTGCAACATTATTGATGTAACAACTGATGCAAAAGTAAAAAAGGAGACCTCAGGTCTCCTTTTTATCTCGTATTAGGGTTAACCCAACAGATTGTTATCACGAACATATTGCTCGAAATCGGTGCAACCACCTACGTGTTTTTCATCAACGAATATCTGGGGCACCGTTTCGACTGGCTTGCCGACAGTCTTCTCGAGATCTGCTTTAGAAATCCCTTCGGCGTGGATATCTACATATCTAAATTTAAAGTCATCACGTTTTTCAACGAGTTGCTCTGACAGTTGTACTGCTCGCACGCAATAAGGACAGCCAGGACGGCCAAAAATAACAACGTACATAATAGCTCCTTAGGATTACTTTAAGCGTTTTATACCATAGCGCTAACCGAATTGATAATGTCAGATGTGTTTATTTTCAGTTTGATAGCGGCCTTGGTAATCGAAATAGCTTTCGAGCAAATCCCAGCCTTTTTTGTGCTTTTTAAGCAGTAACAGATCTGGCATCCGAAAGGCGGCACTATCGGCAATCAGCTCAGACACTTTTTTGTATTGGTTAGGTTTAATGCCTGGCGTGCGACTATGGGGGAAAATAAACAGCGCATACAAGGCACGCCATTGGGCGGGTGTTTGCAGCTTAAAGTGCCGATTAAACTCATTTCCGTCAATGTCTAGATATTGCACCTTAAGATCGCCTGCATCATCCATTAACGTCATATGCTGGCAGCGGAACAGATGATGGTGTTGCTTATTCAATACTTGCTTAAGGCGTTTATCGGGGTCGATTAAGGTCGAATGGCAATGCTGGCAAATACGCGCCGCAATGTCGTTCTCTTGTCCGCAATCGGGACAGGATTTAGACCTAAATCGAAAGTCACATTGTTGCTTTTGCCCATGATGCTCGACAATGCCCTGACAGCGACGGCCAAAGTGCTCGATAATATCGCCATCCTTGTCGGTTAATCCCCAAAAGATATTGGCAAACTGGCAGACAGGGCAATGCACTTGTACCGGAACCGACTTACTATTGGGCTTAGCTTGGCCGACTTCTGGAAAATACAAATCATAACCATTGGCCGCGTAATCAATCACTAAACAATCTTTTTTACCTTCACAGATCCTAAGGCCTCGGCCAATCATTTGCTGAAACAAACTCACCGATGCGGTGGGGCGTAAAATCGCAATCAAATCCACATGGGGCGCATCGAAGCCAGTGGTTAATACCGCGACGTTGACGAGGAACTTAAGCTCCTTCGCTTTAAAGCGCTCGATAAGCTCATCACGTTCATTATCTGGCGTTTGCGCCGTGACGATTGCTGTTTGCTCCCTGTGATCCTTGTTGAGCTGGCTGACAATTTCTTCAGCATGGCGCACTGTCGCGGCAAAAATAATGATCCCTTGGCGATGATGACTCAGTTCAATCAGTTGCTTCACAATCGCCGTTGTCGCGCGTCCGGCGTGGTTCAGCAGCGCATTAACTTGGGCCTCGGGATATTCGCTATTGTCATTGGGCTTGATTTGGCTGAAGTCATATTGGGCACTTAACCCATCGAACAAGGTGGGCGCAGTTAAATAGCCTTGCTTAATCAGCGGACGGATGGGAAGCTCGAAAATACACTGCTCGAAGACCCCAAGCTCGGGCGAGCCGACTTTGCCGTGGTAGTGGCGTTTATAAATCCAGCCAGTGCCCAGTCGATAAGGGGTGGCAGTCAGGCCTAATAATTTGAGCTTTGGATTACGCTGCTGTAAATGACTTAATATCTGCTGATATTGGCTGGTTTTTTCGAGGCTGACTCTGTGGCATTCATCGATAATCACTAGCGAGAAGGGCTCATCGAATTGAGTTAAGGCGCGCACGGCGGACTGGATACTGGCCACGACGGTTTTGCCGTCAGTCGATTTTTGATTTAACCCAGCGGAGTAAATGCTGGCCTCAGTCGTCAGTAATCCCACCTTTTGCGCGTTTTGGGCAACCAGTTCCTTCACATGGGTTAAAACGAGCACTCGTCCTCTGGCGATGCGGGCAAGCTCGGCAATAACGATACTTTTCCCGGCACCCGTGGGTAGGACTAACACGGCGGAATCGGTGCTTTTTTTGAAATGCGCGATGGCGGCATCGACGGCTTGTTGCTGATAATCCCTGAGGGTAACGCTTGGGCTGGAATTAACTGACACGCTGCTAGCTATTCTTGGTCGACTGAGTTTAGCGCCAAGCTTAACACAGAACAAAAAAATGCCCCTTGGTTGGAGGGGCAACTAAGAGAAAGGGGCAATCAGGCACTTTCTCAACAGGGTTTACTTGATTAAAAGGAACACTTGCTAAAACGGACAGGTGTTCAAATGAACAGGGGCTAAAGCCACACTTAACCGTGATAAATCACGATTAAGTGTGGGACAACGATTACTCGTTGCGATTCAAGCGAGTTTCAATCAAGGTTTCAATCACAGCTGGGTCGGCCAGTGTTGATGCATCCCCTAAATTGGTTACTTCGTTCGCGGCAATCTTACGCAGGAAGCGGCGCATGATTTTGCCAGAACGTGTCTTAGGCAATCCTGTTGCCCACTGGATAAGATCCGGTGTTGCTAAGGCGCCAATTTCCTTGCGAACCCATTGGCGCAGCTCTTGGCGAAGTTCTTCGCTTTCTTCTGTACCGCGGGTTAAGGTCACATAAGCGTAAATACCTTGGCCTTTAATATCATGGGGATAGCCCACAACAGCAGCTTCAGCGACCAGTTCGTGTGACACCAGTGCACTTTCCACTTCGGCGGTACCTAATCTGTGACCTGAGACGTTAATCACGTCGTCCACGCGGCCAGTGATCCAGTAATAACCGTCTTCATCGCGGCGAGCGCCGTCACCGGTAAAGTACATGCCACGGAAGGTTTTAAAATAGGTCAGCACGAAACGTTCATGGTCACCATATACGGTACGCATTTGGCCTGGCCATGAGTCGAGCAGCACTAAGTTTCCTTCGGTTGCGCCTTCTAAAATGTTACCCATGTTGTCCACGAGCGCCGGTTGTACCCCAAAGAAAGGACGAGTCGCCGAGCCGGGCTTAGTATCAGTTGCGCCTGGCAGTGGGGTGATCAAAATACCGCCTGTTTCAGTTTGCCACCAAGTATCGACAATCGGGCAATGCTCGTGGCCGATGACCTCGTGGTACCAACGCCAAGCTTCTGGGTTGATGGGTTCGCCTACAGAGCCCATGATGCGCAGTGAGCTGCCATCGTACTTATCAAAATGTTGTTTACCTTCGGCCATTAGTGCACGAATAAGCGTTGGTGCAGTATAGAGAATATTGACTTTATGGCGGTCAATCATCTCGCCTAAACGCGCAGGGCTTGGGTGGTTAGGAACACCTTCGTGGATGAGTACCGTTGCGCCGTTGGCAAGCGGGCCATATACCATATAGGAGTGACCAGTAATCCAACCCACATCAGCAGTACACCAGTAAATCTCACCGGGTTTGTAATCGAACACATACTCGTGGGTCATGGAGGCATACACCATATAACCACCAGTAGTGTGCAATACGCCTTTTGGATTACCCGTTGAACCTGAGGTATAGAGTAAGAACAGCGGATCTTCTGCGCCCATTTCTTCGACAGCGCAATGTTCGGATGCGGTTTCAACCAGTGAATGCCACCACACATCGCGACCTTCTACCCAGTCAATCTTGCCGCCAGTGCGTTGAAGCACAATGACTTTCTCAACACTGGTCACATCGGGATGTTTTAACGCATCGTCGATGTTGTGTTTGAGCGGAATGGCGCGGCCACCACGCATACCTTCATCGGAGGTGATGACGATTTTGGATTTACCATCGATAACCCGAGAGGCGATAGAATCGGGTGAGAAACCACCAAAAACAACGGAATGCACAGCACCAATGCGAGCGCAGGCCAGCATCGCGACGGCGGCTTCTGGCACCATTGGCATATAAATCGTGACGATATCGCCACGGCGTACGCCTTGGCTGCGTAGCGCGTTGGCAAATTTACATACTTGAGTGTGCAGTTCACCGTAGGTGATTTTGCGTTGTTCGTTGGCGTTATCGCCTTCCCAAATAATGGCAACACGGTCGCTGTGCGCCGCCAAATGGCGATCTAGACAGTTTGCCGATGCGTTTAGGGTGCCGTCATAGAACCAGTTAATCGATAAATTATGATCGTCAAAAGTGGTTTTTTTGATTTTAGTGTATGGCTTTATCCAATCGATGCGTTTGCCGTGCTCTCTCCAGAAACCCTCTGGATTGACAATCGACTCTTGGTACATTGTTTTATATTGATCGTTATTTACAAGTGCATTGGCAGCGATATTGCCGGAGACTTTGTAGAGAGACTGCGAGCTCATAGGGCTTCCCTTTCGAAAAATTGCGTGGTCTGAGTATGGTATGCAAGAGGGAGTCAACTCCATTAGACCTTGGTCTAGTTTTAAAATTTCCTTTATATTTAGGCTGTTGCACTCGAAAATCTGGCTAGATTTCAGCCATTATTTATCGCACAATAATGGAAAAAAGAGCAAAAATATGAATCTCACCTTAGTCGTCGCCGTTATTGCTATTTGTTATGTATCACTTTTATTCCTTTTAGCCTGGGGGGCGGAGCGCTGGTTTAGCGGCGTGACCAAGAAGCTGCAAGTGGTCATTTATGGCTTAAGCTTGGCGGTTTATTGTTCTTCTTGGAGTTTTTTAGGCACGGTTGGACAGTCGGCTAAGGATTTTTGGTCGTTCATTCCGATTTTTATCGGCCCAATTCTTATCTTCACCTTAGGGTTTGGCATGTTGCGCAAGATGGTCCTCGTGTCCAAGGCGCAAAATATTACCTCGGTCGCCGACTTTATTGCTGCCCGTTACGGTAAATCGCAAACCTTGGCGGCCATTGTTACCCTGATAGCGTTGTTTGGCATCATGCCTTATATTGCGCTGCAACTTAAGGCGATGGTGTTCAGCCTAAATCTATTTCAACCCGCGGATGACCCCTTAAATGGCATTATGATTGCGCTACTGATCACCGCGCTGTTAGCCATTTTTGCCATTCTTTTTGGCACTCGTAAGCTCGATGCTACCGAGCATAATCCCGGGATGATGCTGGCTATCGCGTTCGAATCTTTAGTTAAACTCGCGGCATTTTTGCTGGTAGGGATGGTGATTAGCTTTGGCGTATTTGACGGGTTTGGCGATATTTGGCAGCAGGCGAGTGATAAAGCGTTAATTCATCACCCAAACCCCCGTATTGAAACCTTGATGCCTGAACTACTTGTCGGTATGGCGGCATTTTTGTGTATGCCGCGCCAATTCCATGTGATGGTGGTGGAATGTGCCGATGAGTCTGTTTTGTCTAAGGGACGTTGGTTGTTTCCGCTGTATTTGGCCTTATTTGGTCTATTTGTCGGGCCACTGGCATTAGCGGGTAAATTGATCTTGGGCGATAGCGTTGCCGCTGATACCTATGTGATTAATTTACCGCTTGCGTTAGATCATCCACTGCTGGCGGTGATTGCGCTGTTAGGCACCTTATCTGCGGCGACGGGGATGGTGATTGTGGCCGTGGTGACAATCAGTGTTATGGTGAGTAACGAATGGCTTGTCCCTGTGATGTTACGTACTGGCAATATCCGCGAGAAAAACTTCAGCCAGTTTTCGCAGATGCTACTAAATGCCCGCCGCCTAGCGATTATCATCATCCTTGGGTTGGGCTACGGCAGTTATCTGGCGCTGGCTGACAGCGACTCGCTATCGCATCTGGGGATGCTGTCCTTTGGTGCTTTTGCCCAACTTGCACCCGCGTTAGTGGGTGGACTCTACTGGAAACACGGTAATCGTGCAGGGGTGTTTTTAGGACTCAGTGTGGGTTTTAGCTTGTGGTTTTACATCATGCTCAGTGGTATGACGGGTAACCAAAGCCCAGCGACATTAATGTCTAGTAATTTCGACCTATTAGATGCTATTACACCGAATGTGCGTGATGCGCTTACGGCGTTATTTGCCAATATTGCCTGTTATGTGTTGGGCTCGATTTGGTTCAGGGCCGGGGTGGCCGAGCGTATTCAGGCCAGTGCTTTTGTCAGCCCTGGTAAGCTTAAAAATAATGCCAATAAGAAAAGCGGCCCTATCTCGCAGCAGGATTTATTGATCTTAGCCAGCCGCTTTGTGAGTCCAACCCGCGCCTATGAAAGTTTTAGTCGATTCTCTACCGAAGCGGTTAAAAGTGACAGTTGGCATAAGGCCGCGACTCCAGAACTGATTGCTCATACCGAGCGTTTACTCGCTGGTGTGCTCGGCGCTTCGAGTGCTTCTTTAGTTATGGATTCGGTCTTACAAGGGCGTGACTTGGCCTTAGATGAAGTCTTTAGCCTTGTGGATGAAGCCTCATCCAAAATTATGCTCAGTCAAGATATGCTGCGCGGCGCTATCGAGCATGCCTACGAAGGGATGAGCGTGATCGACAGCGACCTTAACTTGGTTGCATGGAACTACAAATATGTCGAGTTATATCAATATCCTGAAGGCTTTTTACAGCAGGGTATGCCTATCAGTGAAGTGATCCGCTTTAATGCCGCCAGAGGTTATTGTGGTGATGGCGATATAGAGCAACAGGTTGAAAAACGTGTGCAGCATATGCGTAATGGCACACCCCATACTTCAGAGCGGCAACGTAAAGACGGTAAAGTGATTAAAATTCAAGGTAATCCCATGCCCGATGGTGGTTTTGTGATGACCTTTACCGACATTACCCAATATCGTGAGCAGGAACGGGCGTTGCTCGAAGCCAATGAAACGCTCGAGTCGCGTGTTAAAGAACGTACCTACGAACTAGCTCTGCTAAATAGTGAGTTACTTGAGGCCAAAGCACAGGAAGAAATGGCTAACGCCTCTAAGAGTCGCTTTTTAGCGGCGGTGGGGCACGATTTAATGCAGCCACTGAATGCGGCAAGATTGTTTACTGCGTCGTTATCCCAATACCCTAATTTGGATCGCGAGGCACGCACCACCTTATCCCATGTGAATAGCTCGCTCAAAACCGCTGGCGAGTTGCTCACCGACTTATTGGATATTTCTAAGTTGGATTCTGGCATGGTCGAAGTGAACCGCCGCGACTTTGCTATATCTGAGCTACTCAATGGCCTGTCGGTCGAATTTGAGGCGATGGCGGCGGACAATCAAATTCGCTTTAAGATGATCCCTTGCAGCGCGACGGTGAATTCTGATCCTTCTTTGCTCAGGCGCGTGCTACAAAACTTTTTAACCAATGCCTACCGTTATGCCCGTGGTGGGCGAGTGCTGTTTGGTTGCCGTCATCGCGGCAGCGAATTGGAGATCCAAGTACTCGATACGGGCTGCGGAATTGATGAGCATGAAACTCATGAAATATTTAAAGAATTTAAACGCTTAAATAATCCACGTAGTAAAAGTGTCAGCGGTTTAGGGTTAGGGTTGGCGATTGCCGATAGGATAAGCCGGGTACTTAATCACAGTATTCAGGTGTCTTCGCAATTGGGGCGTGGCTCGGTGTTTTCCATTACGGTTCCCTTAGGGGAAACCGTGCGTCAGCCGCAGGTGAAGGCATTGCCATCGTTATTACAACCGTTATCAGGGATTAAAGTATTGTGTATCGACAATGAGGAGGCGATTCTTGCGGGGCTTGAGAGCTTACTCAGTCGTTGGCAGTGTGAGGTGATTTGTGCCAAGGATTTAGCAGACGCGAGGATTAAGTTAGGCCTTAAAGGCGTGGCGCCCGATATCGTGTTAGCCGATTTTCACTTGGATGATGGTCAAAACGGCGTTGATGCGATGGATGGGATCCGCGCACTTTATGGCAAAGAGTTACCGGGCATTTTAATCACAGCGAACACTCGCAAAGAGCTGGTGGAAGATGTGCAGCGCCGCGGTTATCACTATATGGCCAAAATGATTAAACCGGCGGCGCTGCGGGCATTGATATCAAGCCTGGTCAAGAAGGCTTAATAACTTGCAGCCATGGCGATTAGCCATGGCTGATGCAGATGTTTTGGCCTCGACTTGCGTCATCCGAAGTGGTTTTCGGTGGTGTAATGGTGGCCGCGACTTGCTTCATCGCCTGAGTCAGCTGTGTGAGCTGAGCAGGGCTTATCACATAGGGCGGCATAATATAAATCAGGTTGGCAAAGGGTCTAACCCATACGCCTAGGTCGACAAATTGCTGCTGCAGCGCCGCGGTATTCACCGCTTGGTGCATTTCGAGCACGCCGACCGCGCCAAGCACGCGCACTGCTTTTACGCTGGGAATATCGATGGCATCGGCAAGCTCGCGCTGCATTTGCTGCTCGATGGCAGCAACCTGCGCTGGCCACTCCTGCTGATTGATCAAATCTAAGCTGGCGCAGGCGGCGGCGCAGGCGAGGGGATTGCCCATAAATGTGGGGCCATGCATAAAGACGCCTGCGGGCGATTGGCTAATGCCTTGGGCGACGTTATCCGTGCATAAGGTGGCGGCAAGACTGATATAACCACCTGTTAATGCTTTGCCTAGGCAGAGGATATCCGGCGTGATGTCGGCATGTTCGTAGGCAAATAACTTACCGGTTCGGCCAAAACCCGTGGCGATTTCATCGAGGATAAGCAGCACATTATATTCATCACACAGGGCACGCAGGCCGCGTAAATACTCGCTGCTGTAGAAGCGCATGCCCCCTGCGCCCTGCATAATCGGTTCGATAATCACGGCAGCAATGTCTTGATGTTGCTCGCGCAATATACGCTGCATGGGTGCTAAATCGTCTTGGTGTAACGATTCACCAAAGGGCGTTTGCGGCGCGTCAACAAAACATTGTTTAGTGACCGCCTCGCCAAACATGGTATGCATGCCACCTTCGGGATCGCAGACACTCATGGCAGCAAAAGTATCGCCATGGTAGCCCTTCTTCACGGTAAGGATGCGCTGTTTTTGGGCTTTTTGCGCTAAAGGTAAATCTTGCCCCTGCCAATATTGCAGCGCCATTTTGATGGCAACCTCAACGGCAATGGAGCCTGAGTCGCACAGAAAGATTTTAGTGAGGGGCTCGCAGGTCATCGCCAACAGTTTTTTACAGAGTTCAATGGCGGGCTCGTGGGTAATGCCGCCAAACATGACATGGCTGAGTTGGTGCAGCTGCCGCTCCATCGCCGTTAATATTGCCGGATGACCATAGCCATGCACGCAGGCCCACCAAGAGCTGGTGCCATCAATAAGTTTACGGCCATCGACCAATTCCAGCTCGCAGCCTTGGGCACTGTGTACCCCGAAAACAGGAAGTGCACGAGTCATGGAGGTATAAGGGTGCCAAATATGGGCGCTATCAAAATCCAAGTCGAGTAAATTGCGCATAAAAGCTCACAGTGTTGATTGAAAACTAATCAGTGGTAAACCTGTATCACTGGTTGGCGTTGACAGTTTAAGGGCTGAGGTTATCCTAGCCAAGGTAAAATACAAAAATAAAAGGGTGTTCAATGTCGCAGTTGCAAGTTCGTCATGATTGGAAGCGGGAAGAAATCGAAGCCTTATTTGCGCTGCCGATGAATGACTTATTATTTAAAGCCCACAGTATCCACCGTGAAGTGTACGATCCTAACGAAGTGCAGATCAGCCGCTTACTGTCGATCAAAACCGGTGCTTGTCCTGAGGATTGTAAATATTGTCCGCAGAGTGCGCGTTACGACACTGGCCTTGAAAAAGAGCGTCTATTAGCGATGGAAACCGTGCTCACAGAAGCGCGCAGTGCCAAAGCCGCGGGTGCTTCGCGTTTCTGTATGGGCGCCGCCTGGCGTAACCCGAAAGATAAAGACATGCCATACCTTAAGCAAATGGTGCAAGAGGTGAAAGCCCTCGGCATGGAAACCTGCATGACCTTAGGGATGTTAAGCGCCGAGCAAGCCAACGAGTTGGCCGATGCGGGCCTTGATTATTACAACCACAATTTAGATACCTCGCCTGAATATTACGGCGATGTGATCACCACCCGTACCTATCAAAACCGCTTAGATACCTTAAGCCATGTGCGCGCATCGGGCATGAAAGTCTGCTCTGGTGGTATTGTTGGCATGGGCGAAAAGGCCACAGACCGGGCGGGTTTATTGCAACAACTGGCGAATTTACCTCAGCATCCGGATTCTGTGCCCATTAACATGTTGGTCAAAGTAGCGGGCACCCCCTTCGAAAAACTCGATGATTTAGATCCGCTGGAGTTTGTCCGTACCATCGCCGTGGCACGTATTTTAATGCCTAAGTCCCGTGTGCGTTTATCGGCGGGCCGTGAAAACATGACTGACGAACTGCAGGCTATGTGTTTCTTTGCGGGCGCTAACTCGATTTTCTACGGCTGTAAGTTATTGACTACGCCAAACCCAGAAGAAAGTGATGATATGGGCCTGTTCCGCCGTCTGGGCTTACGCCCTGAGCAGGGCGCAGCCGCGACTATCGATGATGAGCAAGCAGTATTAGCTAAAGCTGCGGCTCACCAAGATAAAGCTGCGTCTCAGTTTTATGATGCGGCTGCGCTATAACCACAGTGTATAAATGCGCTTCGTTAAGCGTTGGAGCGCTTTACCTTCTAAAGGATTTATGGCGCTTACGTTTAGCAAGAAAATCCTGAGCAAGAGAATATGAGTTCACCACTCGCGTCAAAACTGGCTTCAAAAATCCGCGCTCGTCAGCAAGCCTTAGCAGGGCAAGGTTTGCTAAGGCAGCGTCAAGCATTATCAACCGATGCCGAGCTAAGTGACGCTGAGCCGCAGTTTTGCTTTGAGGGGCAAACTTATCTTAATTTCAGCAGTAACGACTACTTAGGGCTTTGCCGTGCGCCCGAATTAATTGCGGCGCTACACCGCGGCGCACAGCAATATGGTGTCGGCAGCGGGGCATCGCCACTGGTGACGGGCTACAATGAGGCGCATTTAGCGCTGGAAACCAAGCTGTGCCAGATAACCGGATTTGAGTCAGCGTTACTCTTTAGCTCAGGGTTTAGCGCTAATAGTACGCTCTGTAAAACCCTGTTCGATAAGCAAGATGTTGTGCTGGCGGATAAGCTGGTTCACGCGTCTATTATCGATGGTTTGCGCGATAGTGGCGCAGATTTTAAACGCTTTTTGCACAACTCAACTGAGAGTGCCGAGCGGCTGTTAGCCAAAAACACGGTTTCAGCGCTGATCACTGAAAGTGTATTTAGCATGGATGGCGATATTGCGCCGATTGCGGCGTTATCTGCACTTTGCCGCGCGCATAATGCGTGGTTGATTGTCGATGATGCTCATGGTTTTGGCGTGTCTGATATTTTTAATCAGCCAGCTGCCAACCTTATCGATATCCAGATAGTGACTTTTGGCAAGGCATTAGGCTGTCAAGGCTCAGCAATTCTGGGTAGTCGTGAGTTGATTGCGTTTTTAGTGAGTAATGCGCGGGAATATATTTATTCAACTGCACTGTCACCGGCCAATGCTGCGCTAGCTTTGGCCGCAGTTGAACACTGTGAAGCTCATCCTGAACTTAGGCAAAATTTGCAGCGTAATATCTCGATTTTTAAACAGTTATGCCAAGATGCCGATATTCCGCTTCTTGGTAGTGAGACCGCGATTCAACCTCTGATCATTGGCGATGCCGAGCAAACCTTACTGGTTTCGCAAAAGCTAAAAGCCATGGGGATTTGGGTTGGGGCAATTCGTCCACCAACCGTGCCCATAGGCTCAGCAAGATTACGTATTACTTTGAGTGCATGCCATAGCGAGGCGGCAATTCGGCGCTGCGTTAACGGGATTGCCCAAGTGCTGACCGAAGTTGCACTACCTAGGGTATCTGAGCGTCCTGCGCGATAAGCCAATGTTTTCGATACTGCTTATGGCCGACGATTCGATGGCTTAGTCTTGAGAGTTGAAAGATCAGCGTTTGATTTAAAAGTGAGAATAACCAGAGATGTCCATGCCGCTTGGCGTTAGCCTTAATCCCCATGAGCCCGCAGATCAGCTCTCGCATATTGCCGAGCGGTTTTCAGCAGCAGCCAAGAGCTATCAAGAGCATAACTGTTTGCAGCGTTTAAGCGGTGCGAGTTTGTTGCAGGGATTTGTAGCCAAGGGCGCAATTCTTGATATTGGCGCAGGGCCGGGGACTGATTTCGCTAACCGAGCAATGGGCGAGGAGATGAGGGTTTATGCACTCGATATCGCTTTGGGCATGCTGCAACAGCTTAACGCGACTTACCCTTATCAACAGTGTGTTTGCGGTAATGCCGAGCAATTACCCTTTGCCGATGCGTGCATCGATAATATTTACTCCAATTTAGCTCTGCAGTGGTGCCATGATTTTTCGGCGGCAACCAGTGAAATGGCCAGAGTCTTAACATCGGGTGGAGAAGCTCACCTGAGTATCGTGGCGGCAGGCAGCTTGGCTCAGTTATCTAATCTTGGTTTGAGGGTCAACAGTTTCTTATCTCTTGAAAGCTTACAAGCGGCATTTGACGACACAGATTGGCAATTTCTTGATGTGAAACTCATGCCAATGACCGTCTATTTTCAAGATCTTAAAGCCTTACTCTATTCCATTAAAGGCGTGGGCGCATCGGTGCAATCCTCAGTACAGAGCCTAACTTCTTCTGAATCCGATGCCCATTTAGGTAAATTGCGTGGCCGCCACGATTGGCAGGCTTTACAACAACGCGCAGAGCAATTTCGTGAGGCTCAGGGCCTGCCTTTAACCTATCAGATCGCCCAATTTCGTGTGCGTCGCCAAGGCGGCTCGGTATAAATCTCTAGCAACGGTTTGGCGCATAGTTGGCCAACAGATTAACAGGTAAAAGGCATGTTTTTTGTAACAGGAACAGATACCGATAGCGGTAAAACCTTAGTATCGACTGCACTCTTGACCGCATTCAATCGTGAAGTTCTGCGCGCAGGGTTTTCGCGCTCAAGTCTTGGGGTAAAGCCTGTTGCCTCAGGCTGTGAAATCACTGAAAAGGGTTTGCGTAACAGTGATGCATTAAAACTGATGTCGGCTTCATCCCTTAAACTGAGCTATGAGCAGGTGAATCCGATTAGTTTTGAACCTGCGATTGCACCGCATATTGCAGCAAAACAGCAGGGAGTTAATTTATCCCCCGAGGCGATTTTGGCCAAGCTTGATCGTGCGGCGTTTGCGCAGGCGGATTTTTGTTTAATCGAAGGAGCCGGCGGTTGGCGTTTGCCTTTAGGGGAAGGGCGCTACTTATCTGAGTTGGTACAACAGCTTAATTTACCCGTCATTCTTGTGGTGGGAATGAAACTCGGTTGTCTAAATCATGCGTTATTAACTCAAGAAGCGATATTAGCCGATGGCTTAACGGTCGCAGGTTGGGTGGCAAACTGTGTCGATCCCAATATGAGTGTGTTCGATGAAAACTTAGCGTCGCTTAAAGAGATGATGGTATCGCCTTTTCTCGGGTGTATTCCACATCTTAAGCAGGCGGATGCGGAGCATGCCGCCAATTTTATGAATATTCAGCCCTTATTGATGAAATAAGCTTATTCAAATAATAAGTTTGATATCAAAACAGAGGCAATATCGCCTCTGTTTTTGTTAGTTAGTGTAGATTTAATTTATTGTGTCTAAAACTTAACGCGATAGCCAATATTAAAGGCAATATCGGTGCTGTTATCCATATTGAAATAGTTTTCAACAATAGAGAATTCTATTGCACTGGTATCTAAATAGTAACGGTAGCCGAGTAATATTTCGTTCGAGGCTTTTGAAAAATCATTTTCGGTTTCGAGTAAGCCCTGATAGTGATGTAATTCAAGTAACCAGCCATGGCGACCCGTTAAATATTCATAACCGAGATTGACGGAATAAGCATGATTATCGTAGCTTATCCCCGAAAGAACCTCATTACCCTGCCTAAAACTAACAGCTGCGGTAGAATGAACATGATGTTTTTCATAACGAAAGCTGTAATTAAGCTGTAACGCTTGTTCAAAGCTTTCATCTTCAAAGGGGCCTGAGTCGACATAGTTATAATATAGGCTGCCTCCTAAAGATAAGCCCTGATATTGGTTTTCAAACAATTGGTAGCCAACATAAAGTATGACGACATTATTGAGGTTTTCGCCTGAAATATCTTGTTGATTAACGGCATCTTTAGAAAATATTTGATTTTGATGTTTAGCGGCATCTTCACGACCATTTTGACTAAAACCAAATGCATCATGAAACCACATAGTTACTGAGTCTAAGTGATTATCGCCACTAAAACGCCAGTGATAACTGGTATCTATCATCCATTTATCATTGACTTGCCAAGTCAGTCCTCCTTCAAGGGTGTTGTGATAGTAATCGGCAAAATAGTCATCGGTTTCAGCCCAAACACTGGCTGCACTTGCGGATAAGTGCAGCTCTTTTTGACCTTCAGGTAACGAAAACCCTGATCTTAACATCGGTGTTAAACTGCCTGCTTGGGCCGGTGATTGCGCATAGCTGCGTAAAGGACCATAGTCACTAAAATCGACGGCAGTTGCCAAGACATTCTGGGTAAACAGTAACGAAAGCGTGAGAACTGATTTCAAGTGTGAAAATGGCATAGCATAAATATCCGTCTAGATGATGAGTCAGCTAGATTTGATAGGTTGAAGAAACTTAGCATTATCAAGCGAGATTAATGGAGAATATTAAGATGAATGTTAACCTTTATCGCCATGTTAGCATCTTGTTTACATGTTAAATCAGCAAATAGCTGAGTAATACTAAGGCTAGCCAAAATGCTCGCCCAATCATTGGTAATAAATAATATAAGATAATTAACGTACTTGTAATTAACAATATTGTCGTTGGCTTACGAAAATACGCAGCATTTAATGTAGGTAACTTCATTTTTTCTCTAACATATTGATGATGCGAAAAATAACTAAACACTGAATAGGATGAGCACAATAGGTAGATATCTTATAAAAACGTAGCTTGTGTGAATATTCAGTTTTTTTGAGAGGCTAATATAACGTCGTAGGATTGGGGTGTAAATGTTATGAGACGCTAAATAGGATTCAAAAACAGGAACTGAAAATCCCTATTTTTGTTAGAGATAAATAATCCTACTTATTCCGAAAAATACTGTGGTAAGTCATCGGAAATATTAAACTGCTTAACTGTAAGGTTATTAATGTGAGTGTGGAAATATTGATTTTACCCATAAAAAACGCCGGATTTCCGGCGATTTTTATGGTGTTAAGCAAAAGTCTTAGTTTATCGGCCTAGGGCCAATCATCACTGTTCCAGCGATATAGCCAAGTAGCGGCGACAGGTTTTTCATCTTTACGCAATTGAATGCGCAATTCTGCCACATTGGTACTTTCAGGCTCAAACGTAATGAAGATCCGAGCACCATTAATTTCAGGGTGAGCTACTATCCGAGATGAGAGAATTTTACCCTTACTGATACTGGCATCAATTGTAATTTTTTCAATATCTTGTGGCTTGATATTGCTGTAGTCGATAAGGAGTTCTTTGCCTTTGGCCTGTTTTTGTCCCTTAGAGCTACGAATTACCCGTGCTTTGTTTGTAAAACTTGGGCTGTCATTAGACGCTGTAATGCGGTAGGAATAGCGATAGGGCTCAGCCTGCTTTAATCCCCCCTGAGGTTCCCAATAGGCGACGATATTATCATTGGTTTCGGCGCTTGATGGAATTTCAAGCAGTATTAATTGCCCTTTACCCCAATCGTTTAATGGTTCAATCCATGCAGAAGGACGTTGTTGGTAGTTCGCACCAAGATCTTGATAGTAGTCGAAGTTACGATGGCGTTGGATTAAACCAAAACCCTTAATATCTTCGTCACCAAAGGCACTGATTTGCAGTTTGTTTGGATTATTGAGTGGTCGCCATAAACGCTCACCGTTACCTCGATCAATTTGTAATCCTTCAGAGTTATGCACTGCAGGACGATAATCGGGTTTGTCAGGCGTATCTAAACCACCATAAAGAAACATGGAGGTCAGTGGTGCTAGGCCAACGTGGGCGATATCTCGGCGCGGAAAGAGGGTGACATCGACATCAACACGTGTCGGTGCTCCAGGATAAATACCAAAGCGATAGGCACCTGTAACACTCTGACTATCTAGCAATGCGTGTACCACAATCGCTGTTTGATATTTAGAGGGCCGCTCTATCCAAAAACGTTTAAATAAGGGATATTCTTCACCTTTAAGTTGGGCAACATCAATGGCTAACCCGCGGTTTGATAATCCATAGGTTTGGCCCTTGGATAATGCACGAAAATAGCTTGCCCCTTGAAACATAATGAACTCGTCTTTGACTTCATCGTCATTGATAGGGTAATGAAGTCGAACGCCTGCATATTGTCCTACCTGCGTGAGCAATTTCTCAATGGTATCATTGGGCACACTAAAGGAAGATTCTGTTAACTCGATAGGAAAAGCTCGGCTGTTTTCAACGACATCAATATCCACCAAATTTTTGTATAAAAAACCGGGCGCAAAAAGTTGCACTGAAAACTTAGTGGGTGTTCCGCCCCAAATCGCAGCGTTTTCTTGATAATTGATCTTGCCATAAGTGGCGTAATCTAAGTCGATCAGTTCCTTCGGAGCCTTTCTAGCTTCTTTGAAGGGTTTTTGAGCCAGTTGCTGTGCTAACTCAACGACGGTGTCATGGGAGAATGCCTTAGCTTTTTTATCATCGCTTGCATTGGCGGCATAGGCGGGGGCTAAACTACTGATGCTCATTATGCCGGCCAGTATAGACCCAAAAAAAAGTGTTAATTTGGTCTTTTTATGACCGTTCATCGGGGTTGAATGGTTCAATGTTGAATGCAGTCGCAAAATGAAAACTCCTCACTTGGATGGACCAAGGGTAAAAAAATACTCCTGTGCCTTGGTCATAACTCCCTAATTTTAAATAACTTAGAAAATTTGTTTCAGAATGTAGCTAGGGGTAAATGCAAAAATTAATCTTGTTTATCAAGGTGTTCGACAACGAAATTAGTGCAGATACTTAAGTGGTGCAAGTTTTTTCTCCTGCGGGAGATATGCCGATCCTTGCATGATGAAAGGATATTGATAGCGGGCAAGGTCAATAAATCAGTCTAGTTTTTGTCGCGTTCAACTCTTAAAGGAGCGGCATTTGCATGTTAAGTGGTTAGCTTAGTGTGAATGTTACCCTATTTACCACGATGAATGCCGCTAACGAGATCTTATTTTAGCAAATGAGATAAATCGCTACCTACGGGAATAGGGAGCTCCTGCTGTTCGCCACAGAATAAATAGGCAGGATTATCACCCAACATTGATAAAGTGTCTCCCTGTCGCCATAGCGCACTGCCTTCAACAATGCCAATGACGGGCGTGTTCGGATCGACACGGGTAAATTCGAGTAATCGCTGAGCCCGAGTTTCACCGTTATGTCCTGGAGCACGGTAGTTTGAATAATGTGGATTTACCTGAAAAGGCACTATGTTTAGGGCCGCGAATGATGGCGGTTCAATGATCGGCATATCGTTAGTTGTACGAATGCTTAATCCAGATACATTTGACCCTGCGCTCCAACCAATGTAAGGCTTACCGCTAAGGACTTCATTACGAATAAGCTGCACAAGATCGTACTTATACAACTCATGCAAAAGATGAAAAGTGTTGCCGCCACCAATTAAAATACCGTCGGCATCTTTAATCGCTTGGCGCGGATCAGGGTGTTGATGAATACCACTAATATCGAGTTTAAGCTCACTGAGTCCCGTCACTACAGAGGCTAAGTAGGTGTCGTAGCTCATGCTTACCCCTGCATAAGGAATAAAAATCCATTTTTGTGCGTGAGCGGTGAGTGGTTTGATAAAAGGCAGCGCATGGGAAAGATAAGGCGTGTCACCAACACGTGAACTGCTTAGCAGTAGGGCATTAACGGTCATTTTTTATCCTTAAATCTCAGAATGTGCAGGCATGTTAACAAAGTTTAATTACGATAAACATAGATAAACACACATGAATTTGGCTGTAACACTGACAGCGCCTAGATTTAAGTTTGGCTTAATAGACTGTCCCTAGACTCACGAGCCATGAAAGGCTGTGTCTAAATTGAGAGAAAAATAAGCGATTAGAAAAACTCTTACCTTTACCCCTTGAATTTCGATTAATTGGACATATTATGTCTTTGAACAAAATAAATGGCACCTTTGTGCCGTAAAGGAGCTGATATGAAGCGTATATTTTTATTGATTGCGACTAACCTAGCCGTGTTGCTAGTAGCCTCAATTGTAATGTCTATTCTAGGCGTGAATACGTCTACTATGGGTGGACTCTTAGTGTTCGCTGCGATTTTTGGATTCGGCGGAGCCTTCATCAGCTTAGCGATTTCAAAATGGATGGCGAAAAAGACCATGGGTTGTGAAGTAATCACCACCCCACGTGATAGCACTGAGCGTTGGTTAGTGGAGACGGTTGCCCGCCAAGCCCAGCAAGCTGGGATTAAAATGCCAGAAGTGGCAATTTACCAATCGCCGGAGATGAATGCATTTGCAACTGGCCCAAGTAAGGACAACTCATTAGTTGCCGTGAGTACAGGTCTGTTGTATGGCATGAGTCAAGACGAAGTCGAAGGCGTACTTGCCCACGAAGTAAGCCACGTCGCTAACGGCGATATGGTCACTTTGACCTTAATTCAAGGCGTGGTGAACACCTTTGTAATCTTCGCGGCGCGTGTTGTTGCAGGCATCATCAACAACTTCGTCTCGAGCAATGATGAAGAAGGCGAAGGTTTGGGCATGTTTGCTTATATGGCAGTGGTATTTGTTCTTGATATGTTGTTTGGTATTTTGGCATCAATTATCGTGGCTTACTTCTCACGTATTCGTGAATACCGTGCCGACGAAGGTGCAGCTCGCTTAGCGGGCAAGCATAAGATGATTGCAGCACTTGAGCGTTTACGCCAAGGCCCAGAAAGCTCAGCAATGCCAGCACAAATGTCTGCTTTTGGTATTAACGGCAAGCGTTCAATGGCTGAGTTAATGATGAGCCATCCACCTCTAGAGAAGCGTATTGCGGCTTTACAAACTCGTTAATTGAGTCCAAACGTTCACCAAAAGGAGACCTAGGGTCTCCTTTTTTATTAGGGCTTTTCTTTTGCTGATGATTAAGCTAGGGAGGCTTTTAGTTGTAATTGGTAGGTTGTGACAATGTAAAACTCTTATATAAGCATGTGGTTACATGATGCAGCGCACATTTTACCCTTGAGTATATTGATAAAGTTACTTTGCATAAGATTGTGTTGCTTATTACTCAATCCTTAGCTAAGTTAAATCGAGTCGTGCTATTTACATTGGTTGCAAGATGGAAGTCACCCCTGACAAGAATTTCCACTGTCAATCACCATTGGAGGATACAATTGTGAGCAAAAAACTATTAAGTGTGCTTTTCGGGGCAAGTCTTGCAGCGCTAGCGCTGTCGCCAACCGCATTTGCCGCGGATCAAAAATTATCTGACTTCCACGCTGAATCTGGTGGTTGTGAAAGCTGTCATAAAGATGGTACGCCATCTGCTGATGGTGCCTATGAGTTTGAACAATGCCAAAGCTGCCATGGTAAGCTTTCTGAAATGGACGCAGTACATAAGCCACACGATGGCAATTTAGTCTGTGCTGACTGCCATGCGCCACACGATATGAACGTAGGTCAAAAACCTACCTGTGAAAGCTGCCACGACGATGGCCGTACTCCGGCATCTATTCTGAAGAAGTAAGTTTGACTTCAGATTGAGCTTGATAAAAACGCCAGCAAATGCTGGCGTTTTTTATGCTCATTGAGTTGACCTCATTCGTCCTTCGGTTGTCCTTGAATAAGCTTTTTGCCTGAAAACATGGCTGAGATAATGCCAGGTTGGCGTTTGACTTCGGTGTAGATTACGGCAAAAACATGCAGCATGATCAACAGTATCAATAAATACACTGCATACACATGTACCTCTCCTACAAGACCTTTTATGGGTTTTATCACGTTAGCTTTATCGGTATCGACGCCCGTAGCATCGTAGGGTTGTAGGCTACTCGGATCAACATTGGTGGCCGCAAGGTACTGTTGGACTGCACTTCCCAGGGGTGGATAGTAAATATCGGTACCGGCGCGGATCAGCCCAGTAATCATAATTGTGACTAATAAGAGCATGATAGCGAGTACGGCGAATTTCCCCTTAGGATTGTGGCCTAGATACTGGGGATTTTTACCCGCGGCAAGTTCTGCTTTATAGGTTTGTAACTCGGCCTTGCTATTGGCATTGGGGAACATATGGCTAAAGCGGGCGTATTTATTGCCCATAAAACCCCACACTAAGCGGATCAGTAAATTAATCGCAAAGCCATAGCCAATGATGACGTGCAGGGTCTTAAGCCCGATTTTACCGGAGAGTTCGGTTATACCTAAGTCGCTGCGAAACATCATTATACCGCCCACGATAAGCAGGGAGAGTACGAGGATGACATTAATCCAGTGGAACAGACGCGTAGGTCTGTCCCAGACGGGGTAGGATTGTATTTCAATAGGGCTTGGTTGCTGGCTGGACATGGTATTTCCTTATGTTTTGTATTGATTTGATCTTACGCCTTTCTGTTAAAAATAGCGCATTATTTTCAGTTTAAATTAAGCCTTCTGCTTGACAATGATTTGTCCTAAAGTTGTAGAAGTTTTTGATTTGCGTACGGTAAATATTTTTTACGTAAGTCTTTTGAATCTGTTTTATCTAATGCTAATATCGTGTGCACGATAGACTTGGAAGTCTATTGAACGGATGTTGAAGTGGTATTGAGAGATGTTTCTCCTCTCAAAATAAATAATCGTTAACCAGACAGGGAGTGAGCAGGATGTTCAAAATATTACATTGGATTGTAGTGTCAAGATCGCAAGTTCTGATGGAATTGCTTGCAGGCCGCTGGCCGCAGGAGTTTCTGGTGAAGCTGTCGCAAGTCAGTCCAGATGAAATGTGCGATCAAATCAAAGATAACCAAGCCTCTATGGTGGTGATTGACCTTTCCACCGTCGATCTTCAAAAAGCCTATCAATTTCAACGCTTGCTTGCCCGTGAACACCCGAGTGTGCGAGTCGTCTACATTCAATTCCCTAAACAGGTTGATGCCCGTTTTTTAATGCAAGCCTCGACTACGGCAGGGGTGTTTTATCTGGATGCAGGACTGACTGAAATCAGCCTTGGCTTGTCTAACATCCTGCGTGGACACAGAGTGATCCCCATCCAATTGGTGAATGGGGTAAATGATGACTTTGGATTGTTCGAAGACACTGAGCCATTAACCATCCGTGAGCGCGAAGTGTTACAAGCCCTGCTGTCTGGTAGCACTAACCTCGATATCGCGAATCAATTATTTGTGAGTGAGAGCACCATTAAGACTCACTTGTACCGTGTGTTCCGTAAGATTGGTGTGTCAAGCCGTGGGCAAGCCATTGCATGGGCGCAAACCTACTTACACGATGTGGTGGTGTAACGCGTTGTTGATGGGGCCGCGAAGCCAATATTCAATTGAACAACTTAAGAATCAAATAAAAAGGGGCAATCGTCGATACGATTGCCCCTTTTGTGCTTTATGGGTTAAGGACTATTGCATTAAAAACTAATGCATTAAAAATTAGTGCATTAAAGGCTAATAGATTAAAGATCAACGACCTAACCAAGCCTGCAGTTTGTCTTTATCTGTGATACTTAAGGCAACCGTATCCTTAGGCGCCTCTGCAATAATCAGTTCTCCCGTCATCAATTCATCGCGTCTAAACCAATGCAGGCTTAAGCGTTGTCCGATTGGGTATTGCTGAAGCTGAGCTTCAAATTGGGCTGTTACCTGTAGATTATCCGCCGCAATTAAGATATCTCCGGCACTTAAGCCTGCAAGGTGCGCAGGGCTACCTTGGGCGACAGTCGTCACTTTAAGGCCCATTGGCGCAGCTTGCGTTTTAGCGCCAAAGGCAATCTCATACCCTTTGGCCGTACCACCGCCGACATCCTGCGCACCATTGCTCGCGCGTAAGGTCAACTCAACCCCAAACTCGGCAAGTAGCGGTGCCAGTGGGATATCGTCGGTATTGTCTAAAAAGGCGAAGAGATGTTGGCAATCGCGCCCCAGTAAGCGTTCAACAATCCTTTGATGGCATTCATCAGTGGTACCACGATTTTGCAGGGCATATTCTTGCCACAGAATGGTCATTAGATCATCGAGATTGTGTTTACTCTTAGTTTCGCTTCTTAGGGTTAAATCGAGATACAAGGCAAACAGGGCGCCCTTAGTGTAATAACTGATAATGGCGTTTTGGGCGTTTTCATCCTGTTTGTAGAACTTAGTCCAAGCGTTAAAGCTCGAGTCCTTAATGCTTTGTTTAAAGCGGCCTTGACTGCGATACACCCTTGTAAAGGTTTCGCTCAGCATATCTAAGTAGCTTTGTTCATCCACTAAGCCTGCGCGATAAGTAAGGAAATCATCATAATAGGAGGTGATGCCCTCATAGGCCCACAGCTGCGGCGTATAGGTTTCCGCCTCGAGTTGATAGGGCAAGAAGCATTCCGGCTTGATGCGCTTAACGTTCCAGCTGTGGAAATATTCATGGCTGCAGAGCGATAAATAAGTGCGGTAGTCGTTATTTATCGGCGCATCCATCGACAGCGGTAAATCTTTGCGTGAGCACATGAGTGCTGTCGATGCCCTATGTTCCAAACCACCAAAGCCATTGTCGAGTACTGTCGTCATAAACAGATAACGCTCAAAGGGCGCTGGCGTGCCAAACAGCTTGATTTGATACTCGCAAATCGCCTTTAAATCTTGGCAGAGTCTAGGCATATGGGCGCGGTGGCGACCGTTTAACACGATATCGTGTCTTACGCCGCAGGCTTCAAAACTGGCGTGGGTGAATAGCCCCATCTCAACTGGATGATCGATAAGTTCGTCATAGCTTTGCGCGCAAAACTCACCAAAGGCAAATTCATCACCGCTGTTGCGTGTCATGCTGGTGGCAAGGCGCCATTCATTTAGGCTCGGCTCGGTCGGCGCCGCCATAGTCACTGTGTGTAAGCCTGCCTCAAAGCCGTGGGCGGCTAAAAATACACTGCTGCCGTTAAAGAAACCGTGGGTCATATCCAGATGCGCAGTGCGTACCGACAGGTCCCAAGCATAAACTTGATAGGTTAAGATCAGTTGCGTGGACTGATGTTCGACCGACCAGGTTTGTTTATCCAGTTGAGTGAGGTGGAGCGCCTCACCATTATCGCCAGTGGCTTTAAGATCGATAATATTCTTGGCAAAATCCCGCACCATATAACTGCCGGGAAGCCAAGCGGGCAGGCTAAAAACTTGCTTAGGGTGGGGCTTTTGTACCGTCATGGTAACGGCGAACAAGTGCGCCTTGGGATCGATGGGAATGATGTGATAGTGGATCATAATTTATCCTGTAAAACCGCTGCGTTTTAATGGGCGTCATGCTGCCAAAAATACGCACAACAGGCAAATGAAACGCAAAATATCTGGAGACACAAAGTGTTGAATTGCTAGTATACTATCCCAATTAACCCAAGGAGGACTCCCCATGGCCGAAGAAACCATTTTCAGCAAAATTATCCGCCGCGAAATTCCCGCCGACATTCTGTATCAAGACGAGCTGGTGACCGCCTTTAGAGACATCTCGCCAAAGGCGCCAACCCATATTCTGATTGTGCCGAATCATTTGATCCCAACCGCAAATGATATGAAAGCCTCGGATGAACCGGCACTCGGCCGGATGATGACTGTGGCGGCTAAACTGGCTGCAGAGGCGGGGATTGCCAAAGACGGTTATCGTTTGATCATGAACTGCAATAAACATGGCGGACAGGAAGTGTACCATATCCACATTCATCTCGTCGGCGGAGAGCCACTGGGACCCATGTTGAGCCAAGGTCAATGAAGGTAAATCCTGAGTTTTTCCCGCTGACTCAAATGGCGCAGCGGTTTGTCGATCAGCTCGCCCAGTGCCGTCGCTTAGGGTTAACCGTGCTCGAAGCCAGTGAGCACCATGTACTGATTGAGTTGCCCTATAGCACTGAGTTAATTGGTTATCCCGATACTGGCGTTATCCACGGCGGGGTGATCACCACCCTGATGGACACCGCCTGTGGCAGCGCGGTGGTGAGTGCGATTTTTCAAAAATATCAATCCTTAGAGATTTCGCCCACCCTCGACTTACGGGTCGATTATATGAAGCCCGCGCAGCCCCATAAACCGGTTTATGGCTTTGCCGAGTGCTATAAATTGTCATCCAATATCGCCTTTACCCGCGCTATCGCCTATCAGGACAGCATTGATGATCCTATCGCCCATGCGGTGGGCTCCTTTATGCGTATCAGCCCAGAAATGGTCGGCGATGCCTTTAGACAAGCCTTGATGGGAGAAGCCGTACCGTCTTTAGGAGAGACAGATGAACTCAAATAAGCCGGCCGAGCCGAAAACCCTCGATGTGCAGGGAATTGTAAAACGCGCTACCGAGTTGAACGACTTTGGTCATCTGCTCGAACATGTCCCTTATGCTAAGTTTATTGGCATGAAGGTCGAGCGCTTTGGCGATGAGCTGATTTTCAAACTCCCCGCTAAGGATGACAATATCGGTAATCCCATCCTGCCCGCGATTCATGGTGGGGTAATTGCTGGTTTTATGGAAATGTCAGCCATAGTGCAATTAATGGTGTTTATGCAAACGGCAAAAGTGCCAAAAGTAGTCGATTTCTCAATTGATTACCTACGTGCGGGCCTGCATAAAGACAGTTTTGCCGAATGTCGTATCACCCGTCAGGGGCGGCGAGTCGCCAATGTGAATATTAATTGTTGGCAAACCAATCGTAAGCAGTTGATCGCTACCGCAAGGGCGCACTTTTTAATTGATTAATAATTGTCTTGAGTTGGACTGGAAATCGCGTTAAGCCTAAGTTCAGCTCGAGTCGATTAGTGTCATTGCCCATCCGTTGTTCGGCACCTTGGTTTTTGTGAGTGAGGGAAAACAAAATGAAAGCAATTTACAGTGGATTAATCTTGGCAGCAGCACTGACACTCGGCGCCTGCTCTAATACGGCGGGTATTTCGGTGAACTCACTGGGAGAAACACGCGTCGATAGCAAGAGTTTCGCCCGTGATATCAGTGTCGATGGGGTAGAGGCGCGCCGAGTCGGTGATCTTATCCAAGGTTCGGCCTTGATCGTCAGCAAGTCCTCAAGCGATATGCGAGTGCAATACAAGTTCACTTGGTATGATGCCAGCGGCTTTACTATCGAAGATGAAGCTACCAGTTGGAAATCGGTGAAATTACACGGCAAACAACAGCTGCAAGTATCGGCTGTGGCACCAAATGCCCAAGTGGTAAAATTTGACGTTTATGTGCGCGAGACCCATTCAAACTAGATGGCTGTTGGATTTGTTGAGTTTGTACCGAGTTTTCTGCATTTTTGAGATAAAAGATATTTTAATAAGACTTACTCTATTCGGGAGTGAGTCTTTTTTATTTGCATAAAATACAATGTGTTACGTTGCATTTTGTTACTGAGTTTTATAATGCTAAGTGTAAACGTTGCGATAAATCATCCACTTTTAACAAAAAAGGGGTTAAGCAAGAGAAAATCCGGACTTTAGTCCTAAAAATATTTCGTGTTTGAGCACTACTATCTGCATATTACCACATGAGGATAGACCTATGACGGCTCATATTAATGCACAACCCACTGATTTTGCTGAAACTGTTATTATGCCAGGCGATCCACTGCGGGCGAAATATATCGCTGAAACCTATCTTACCGATGCCGTAGAAGTGACTAACGTTCGCAATATGCTGGGTTACACAGGCTATTATCAAGGACAACGCATTTCGGTGATGGGCCATGGTATGGGTATTTCATCTATGGTGCTCTATGGCCATGAGTTGATTAATTTTTTCGGCGTTAAACGTATTATTCGTATCGGCAGTTTAGGGGCGACCCAACAGCATGTCGAAATGCGCGATGTGATTTTAGCTCAAGCCGCTGGCACAGATTCCCCAACGAATGCTAAACGCAGCAGTGGCTACCAAATGGCGACCTCAGCCACTTTTTCCTTACTGCACAAAGCCTATACCAAAGCCAATGAAAAAGGTATTAGCGTGAAAGTTGGCAACGTATTTAGTGGCGATCTTTACTATGATCCCGACGAAGATATGATCCCGGCGCTTGAGCGTTTCGGGGTGTTAGGTATTGATATGGAAGTGGCAGGACTTTATGGCTTGGCACATCAACAGGGAATTGAATCCTTAGCCATTCTGACCGTGTCGGACCACTGTTTAACTGGTGAAGAAACCACGGCGCAAGAGCGTCAATTATCCTTTAATAATATGATCGAGCTCGCCTTAGAAACCGCGCTTAATTAGGGTTAACGCTATCCTTTGTACCCTTAGCATTTCACTGATGGAATGACAAAATGAATAATAAAATCACCTTAACCGCAATTAGTTTTCTCGCTAATTTTATAATGGCGGGCTTTGCCACTCAATTTGGGATGCTGATTGAACCCATAGCGGATAAATTTGCAGCAAACGTGAATGACGTTGCTTCAATATTCTCCTTGCTTAATGGCGGCGCACTGGCGGGGACTATTGCCGCTTTTTTCTTTATTGAAAAATTGGGTATCAAGCGAATTACCTTAATTAGTTACAGCCTAGTGGCATTGTGTGCTGTCGCGTTACATCTTACCGCTTCGCTACAAGTGGTGATGATAGCCATGACCTTGATTGGTTTTTGCGGCGGTGTGGGGCTATGTATTGCGGGAACGATAGTGGTATCAGTGTGGCAAGAGAAATTACAAAGCACCATGCTCGTCGTGCAAGATGCCACATTTAATATTGCGGGAGTTATTTTTCCTTTAATCACAACTTACGCACTCACAAGTTCATTGTCTTGGAGTTACAGTTACTTAGCCGTAGGTTTAGTCGCGTTAGGAACCGTGATTATTACTTTGTTCACTAATTTTTCGCTATGTGAGCAATCATCGAATACGGAAGATAAGCAACAATCTGAATGGAATTTCGGCATTATTAGCGGTGGCATTGGGTTATTTTTAGGCATGTTGGCGCTGTATACGTTTTTAACCTGGGCCCCTTTATTTGTTAAGCAAAAATTTGATATTCCATTTGAAGACGCGGGCAATATTATTACTCAATATTGGTCAGCTGCACTGATTGGTGCGTTAATTTCGACGCTGATTGTGACTCGGGTAAAAATCCACCATTTTCTAGTCGCAATTATCGGTCTTGCTATGGTCATCACCTTTATGATTGTGACAACTGATAAGCTTAATTGGATCGGTTATTTAACCTATGGTTATGGCTTTGTGTGCGCAGCTCTTTACAACGCATTTATTGCTTATGGTGTGTCTTTTGTTAAAAAGGCGAGCAGTAAAAATGTGTCTTATATTCTGATCAGCGGCAGCACGGGGGCGATGTTTAGTCCCGCCATTAGCTCATTCTTTGAACGTATTATTGGATTGCAAACGGTGATGTATGTTATTCCGCTACTTTATGTTGCGATATTTATCATGCTGATTGTTTCAGGCCGAATGAAACCTGCTGCGGCCTAAAGTCCATTTGCGACGTTAATTGATTTGGCCCACTCTTGCGAATAAATAACCTCGAGAGTGGGCTTTTTTTATTTGGTTATATCGCCGCTTCAACGAATTGTTTAAGGGCATTGAGATCTTTAATCCTTATGCCTTCTTTATTGCGTTCAATCAGGCCACGTTCTTCAAGCAACTGTAGTGCCCGTCGGTAAACGCGATCGGTTGTACCAAATCGCTCCGCTTCTAAATAACGCTTACTAAAGCCATCAACGGGTAAATCATTTAAATATTCGTGGTAAATATCATATGCCACGTTATAGCTGATGGGATACAGCAGGCGCCGGGTAAAAATATCGACGGTGTCTTGGTAGTCAATAGCAATGGCGCTGGCAAAAAATAACGCTAGCTGTGGGTGCTGGCCGAGGGAATGTTGTAGTTTTTCGGCGCTTATGACCATGATTTCTAAGGCTTCATTAGCAATAATATCCAACTGGCAGTGATACTGAGTAAAAAACTCCATTTCACCAAAGAGTTGCGAATCACAATCGATAGTCCCCAATTGAAAACATCGACCATTTCTGGCGGTATGGCCAAGCGACACGCGCCCTTGTTTTACCAACACCAGTGAGGTCATGGCTTCACCTTGTGTCATTAGATGGGCGCCTTTTTTAAGCATTTTAACTTCGCTGATACAGCTGAGTATCACCGCTTCAATAAGGGGATAGTCTTGCTCCCATCGCTGGCTATAACGTCCTTTGGCTAACGGTTTTAGCTGCATTGAGTGTGATCCTCTTATCCTATGTAAAATGGCGGCCTTCTATAACATTATCGTGATAAACGGTCAAATGGGCCAAAGGAGTTGACTGGCGATTTTAGGCATTGGGATTGCGGGCGTTTGGCATAAGATTTTTAACATTGTGTAGAAAGACACGGTTTTAGTGATATTTCAGGATATCGCCGGCACAAGTGTGTCTACTTTATTATTTTCGTCATGTATACTAAGCGCCGCCAAGGGGTGTTTGCCAACATTCGGCAGACTGAGATGTCATCAGACGAACCCTTAGAACCTGATCCGGCTAATACCGGCGTAGGAATGGGCCAATCAACAGCACACTTCTGAATCGCTTATTCGTTGCCGGATCTCAAACATGTATTTGAGGTCCTATGTCTAACAAAAAGTCTAACAACCAATCTTCAATCTTCACGATATCGTTAACTCGTACACCATTAGCGCTGGCCGTCTCTGCGGCGTTAAGTGCGTCGGCATGGGCACAAACTGATGCTATCGACAAACCTGATCCCAATAATGATATGGAAATCATGGTGGTTACGGCGGATTTTCGCAGTGCCAGTCTAGAAAAAATGCCTTCAAGCATTACCGTTATCGATGCCCAGCAAATTCAAGATGAAAGCGCCCAGCACTTTGAAGATGTGATGAACTCCATCGCTAACTTTAACTGGTCAGGTGGTAGTTCACGCCCCAAGTATTTTCAGATCCGTGGCGTGGGTGAGCAGGAGCAATATCAAGGCGCGCCTAACTCATCCGTTGGTTATATTGTTGATGATATTGATTTATCCGGTATCGGCATGGTGTCGAGCATGTACGATCTGCAGCAGGTTGAAGTGTTACGCGGCCCGCAGGGAACCCGTTATGGCGCCAATGCGTTAGCGGGCTTAATTTACCTTAAGAGTAATGACCCAACCGATGTGTTTGAACATGGCGCAGAGGTTTCTTTAGGTAATGATGATCTACAAACCTTTAGCGGTTTTAGCTCTGGTCCCTTAAGCGACTCAGGCAAATTGCTGTACCGTGTGGCACTGCAGCAACATCAGCAAAACGGTTATCGCGATAATCTGTATTTAAATAAAGAAGATACCAATGGCCGCGATGAATTTACTGGCCGCGCGAAATTGCGTTGGTATGCCACCGATGATCTGCAACTGGATTTAACTCTGCTGCATGCCGATTTTGATAACGGTTATGATGTGTGGAGTTTGACCAACGATCCGACAAACACCCTATCTGATCAACCGGGTGTCGATAGCCAGCGCACCACCGGCGCAGGTTTTAAAGCGACATATTCGGGGGCAGAGCAGTTTGAGTTGACCTCGCTGACCTCATTTGCCAATACCGATCATCATTATAGTTACGATGGTGATTGGGCCAATTCTGAGTATTGGGCATCTAAACAATGTGAAGAGGGCGGTAATGTATCGCCTTGTCAGTATGATTACTTTTGGGACAAAACCGGTCAGCGTAAAACCTTATCCCAAGAGTTTCGTTTGAGCTCGACCGACCAAGGCCGTATTTTTGCAGATTCAACGGATTGGTTGCTTGGGGTTTATGCCATGAACCTTAAAGAAGATAACCAACTGTATTCTGAATATAATACTTGGCCAGATGAGGTGTTAGATTCCGAATATGAAGCAACCAATTACGCCGTATTTGGTCAGCTGGATACGGATTTAGGTGCTGACTATGCCTTGTCTATGGGGCTGCGTGTTGAGCGTCGTAATAGTCATTACTCCGACACTAACAATGATAATTTTGACCCGAGTGAAACCATGTGGGGCGGCCATATTGCGCTGAGTAAAGTGCTCAATGAGTCCCACAATGTCTACGCCCGTGTGGCGCGAGGTTACAAGGCTGGTGGTTTTAATATGACCTTGCCAGTCGAACTCAATGATAAAAAAGAGTTTGATACGGAAACCTTATACAACTACGAAATCGGTTTAAAATCCCATTGGTTTGAAGGGCTTATCGATACTAATCTGGCGCTGTTCTATATGGATAGACAGGATCAGCAAGTGGCGGCTTCCCAGCAAGATCCTAATAAGCCACAACGGTTTATTCTCTACACTGAAAATGCGGGTAGCTCAAACAACTACGGTGCCGAGCTGGATGCAACTTGGTATGCCACGGATAATCTCCAGTTTTACTCAAGCCTTGGTTGGTTACAGACTGCTTACGGTAATTACCAATATCAAGATAAATACGGTACTGATGTGGATTTAACGGGGCGCGATCTGGCCCATTCACCGCACTTAACCTATAGCCTAGGCGGCACTTATCGTGCGAATTCGGGTTGGTTTGCCAACTTGAATATGAGTGGTAAGAGCGAGTTTTACTACTCAGACAGTAACGATTCGCGCTCCGAGCCATATACTGTTGTGAATGCGCGTTTAGGTTATGAGGCAAGTGCGTGGTCAGCGTATTTATGGGGCCGCAACCTATTTGATGAAGAATATGGCGTTCGTGGCTTCTATTTTGGTAATGAGCCCGATAATGGCTGGGCGGAAAAACAATATATCCGTTACGGCGATCCACGCCAAATTGGGGTAACACTGAACGTTAAGTTTATGTAGTACCCAAGCTAGCCGCGCTGTGGAGAGATACTTGAAGTGCTATGCTATACCGTTTCACGGTGCGGCTATTTTTATAATAAGTATTTGAAATAAGGATTGAAGATGAAACTGACCGCCGAAATTAGCATGTATCCTTTTAATGAAAACTACCTCGATCCAATTAAATGGTTTATTCATCGTTTAGACAGTTATCCCACGATTCAACGTGTTACCAATGCGATGGCGACCCAAGTGTGCGGCGACTATTCGGACGTGATGGCGATGCTGGCCACCGAAATGCAAGCCGCCCATGAGAAGTGGGGCAAAGCCGTGTTTGTGTGTAAGTTTATTGGTGGCGAGCTAAATTTAGCCCACAGCGAGTAGCGCCTTTAATGAGCTAAGCCACTGCGCGATATCAGTGGTTAAGCTAAGGCTGACTCACACAATTACGGCTCAAGCCTACAGGTTTTTAGAATGCGATTTATCGTGAGAGTAAGGCAATGACAGATTTATGGTTAACGCTAGTCAATAGTGTTAATGCCGCCCTTGGGGAAGTCCATGTGATGACCGCGTGGGAAGCACTTGCTGTGGTATTAGCCATGGCGTATTTGCTACTGGCAATGAAGGCAAGCGTATGGTGCTGGGCCGCGGCATTTACCAGCACTGCCATTTACACTGTGTTGTTTTGGAAAGTAGCATTGCTGATGGAGTCGATGCTGAATATCTATTATATGGGCATGGCACTTTATGGCTATTGGCTTTGGACTCAAGGTGGTGATAAACATCAAGGCGTTAAGGTGACCACTTGGCCGCTGAAAACCCATTTAAAGTTGATTGCAGCTACGGCGCTAGTTTCCCTTGGTATTGGTCATGGTATGGCGACCTTTACTCAAGCTTCTTTTCCTTATCTCGATGCTGCGACCACCTGTTTTGCGGTGATGACCACCTATTTAGTCGCCAAAAAAGTGTTGGAGAACTGGCTGTATTGGGTCGTTATCGATCTGGTGTCGATTTACCTCTACTTGAGTAAAGGCCTTATGCTGACCTCATTATTATTTGTGCTTTATGTGGGGTTAGCTGTTGTGGGCTATTTCCTATGGCGCACCGCACTGGCCGAGAGTCGTCTCAATCTTAATGGCGAACGTGCCGCTAAGTTACTTGGTTAAGTGATGACAAATACTGATATGGACCAACTGCCAACACCTAAGATCTTAACTGCAACATCAGTGGTAAGCCGTTAATGCAGCCGTTATCTGCTGAGGTGTTTGCAAGGCTGGTTCCGATATTACGCCAGGCAGGGCTAAGCCATATCACGCATATCCATGAGTTGGCGGGTGGATTAAGTAATCATAACTATCATATTCAAACACCTGCGGCACAATACGTGTTACGTCTTAATGCCGATGCCGCCGACCGGTTTTGTTCTCGAGAGCAGGAGTTGTTTTATTGGCGTAATCTGGCTAAGGCAAAGCTTGCGCCTGAGCTGATATGGGCCAGTTGCGATCATCGTTACTATGTAAGTGCATTTATCGAATCACAGGAGATTGCCTGTCGAGTTAACGTTTCTCGGACGCCGGATATGCTCGGCGACGGGGCTGATTTTTATCACGCGGTTAACTGGAACGACTTGGAATATCAGTGTAGTGCGGCCGAATTCATCCATGGAGAACTGTGGGTGCAAAGGTGGCTGCAAGCGCATGCTGAAAATCTTGAGTGCGCATTATACGAGACTCCCACGCCTCAGTCTTTCGCCGCAGAGTTCACACCGCTGACATTACTTGAATTCCAGTGCCCAAATTATGCACATTCTCTATTGCAGCAATTATTGCAACAGCTACGCTTGCAATCCGCTGGGCCTTATCACATCAGCGTGACAGAGCAGTGGCAGCAATATCATCAGCAGTTATTAGCCTTTGCTGAAACCGATAAAGGTAGCGCTTGGCAGACGCGGTTGGACTCATTGTTGGGCTTACAACCGCAAATTCATCGTTGGACAAACGCGTTAGCCGATTGTTTGGTGGCGGCGCAATTTTGCCATCGAGACTTAAATCCGCATAATCTGCTGCTAAAGGATAACCGGCTGTATTGTATCGACTTTGAATACGCCACTGCCTCTCATCCTTTATGTGAGCTGGCCGCTGTGCTGGCAACCCACAGATTAACACCAGCGCAGCGGCATATTTTAGTACAGCAATATCTTGCAAAACATCCAGGCCTCACATCCACCGCGATCACGGCGATTCCAGCTGCAATTGAAATGTATTGGGTGTTTGCGCTTTACTGGGCGCTACTGATGGCGGCGCAAACCGATGTAGAGCGTCAGCAGGCGTATCTTGCTTGGTTTGATAGCTTTTGGCCGCTGGTAAGCCAAGACGCTTAAACACATCTTTACGCTTCCACACTTAGTCAAAGATGCTTGCACCCATAATCCTCTGTAAAACCACTTAAGCAAAACAGTTAAGGTCAAACACTGCGTGATGTTTACTGCTATGTTATTGATGCAACTTTTTGTTAACTTGGGTGTCGTAGGATGACAAAGAGAGAAAGGACGCAAATTGATGAAAAAAACCTTGTTGCTGTTGGTATTGGTGTTTGGGGTATCCGCGTGTTCGACTAAGTTTAGTTACCATTTTCTGGATTGGGCTATCGGTTGGGAATTAGATGACTATGTCACTTTAGATAAAACTCAGCAAAAGAGTATGGATCGGCTTATCGAAAAGTTTGTGCGTTGGCATCAATCTGAAGAGCTTGCTCACTATGTGGCGCAGTTAACCGAAGTTGAACATCTCATTCAAACCAATACCTTAACCCCTGCGCTTTGGGCTGAGCATGTCACACTCGCCAAGCGGCATTGGTTTAGGTTATTTGAGTTTGCGCTACCTGACATGTTGCCGATCATCGCATCATTAACGGATTCTCAGGTAAAGCAAATTCTTACCCAGTCTCGAAAAGACGAGCAGGAATTGATTAAGGAATTTGCCGGTAAAACTCCAGAGCAGTTACAACAAGAGGCTGATGAGAATATTATCGAGCAATTCGATGACTGGCTGGGGAGCGTAACGGATGAGCAAAAAGCGCTTATCCATCAATATAATCAACAGCGGCTATCCACCCTAGATATGTGGCTCGACTACCGCCATGAATGGCTGCGCCAATTTGAGGTTGCCCTTGGGCAGCGCAGCGATATTCCGCTGCTGACCGAGCGTTTGACGTTGCTGATGACACAGCCAGACGAGCTTAAATCAGAAAAACACCGCGCTATTTTAAGGCAAAACACCGAGGCCTTTGGGGCGTTATTGCTGGCCATTAATGCTAGTTTGACACCTAAGCAGTCGAAACATTTTTATAAGAAGCTGAACAAGCTTATTCAAGATCTTCGCGAATTAAATCAAGAGGGAATCGAAAAGGCTGTTAAGACTATGAAAGATTAATCCTGGTGACAAGGTCTATTGAGCAACGTCATTTTGTTGAAGATATAGCCCATGTCCCTCGTTTCATTTTATCAAAAATCACTCAATGCTAGCCGTCTGTTTGATGGACTCGCACCCTTAGCCCTTAGGCTCTATCTTGCACCTGTACTGATGCAGGCGGGGTATAACAAACTCGCACATTTTGAAGACACCGTCGCTTGGTTTGCGAATCCCGACTGGGGGCTGGGTCTACCAATGCCGACATTAATGGCTGCGCTGGCGGCGGGCACTGAGTTTTTTGGGGCGATTTTGTTATTACTCGGATTAGCCACGCGACTGATTTCTATCCCGATGATGATCACTATGCTGGTGGCCGCTTTTACCGTGCATTGGCCGAATGGTTGGCTGGCAATTGCCGATGGCAGTTCATGGCTGGCAAATGAGCGGGTGCTCGAGGCGGGTGACAAGCTGGATAAGGCCAAATCCCTGTTGCAGCAATACGGCAATTACGATTGGTTAACCAGTTCAGGTAACTTGGTTGTATTGAATAATGGAATTGAGTTTGCGGTGACCTATTTCATTATGTTGCTGGCACTCTTAAGCCTAGGAGGTGGGCGTTATACCAGTCTTGATTACGTTATCGCTAAGCGTTATGGCGTAAAGTAAGCCGAGCGACGTTGCCTATAAACGCTTTCAATCCCACTTTTACGTGGGATTTTTAGTACCTCTTTAGCCGCAATTTGCTATGCTTGAGCCAATTTATACGCACCCATTTATAAGAATAGGGATAATCACTTGGACGCTATCGAACTTTTACTCACCCGCCAATCTACTCCAAGATTAACCGCGCCAGCACCCAATGAGCATGAGCTTAAAATCATTTTAGATGCGGCGATTCGAGTGCCGGATCATGGCGCGTTAGCGCCGTGGGAATTTATTATTGCCTCGGGCAAGGGTTTAGACACCTTAGCGGATATCTATGTTAATGCCGCCAAAGCCAGCGGCGCCGATGAAGATTTTATCAACAAAGCCAAAGGGATGCCGATGCGTGCGCCCATGGTGATTACGGTTGTAGCGAAAACCCAACAACATCCTAAAGTGCCAGTGCTCGAGCAGCAAATTGCAGCGGGCTGCGCTACGATGGCAATGCAGCAGGCCGCGTTTGCCTTAGGATTAGGCGCAGTGTGGCGCACGGGAGATTTTGCCTTCGATGCCAATGTGAATGCAGCATTAGGCTTAGCGCCAGAGGATCAAATCGTCGGCTTTTTATATGTTGGCACCCCAGCGGTAGCCGCACCGAAAAAACCGCAAAAGGATGGCAGCCAGTACGCCCGTTACCTATAACCTAGTTTATCCCCTCTGAATGGGAGTCCTTAGTATGCAAGTTGCCCAAACCCCAAGATTACTGCTGCGGCAGTTAACGCCCGATGATGCGTCATTTATTTTGGTGCTACTCAACACCCAAGGATTTATCGACAATATCGGCGATAAAGGAGTGCGTAGCTTGCAGGACGCCAAGGATTATATCGCTAATGGGCCTGCTATCAGCTATCGCGAGCATGGTTTTGGGTTATTTGCCGTGGTACTGGCCGAAAATGGTTTTCCGATTGGGATCTGCGGGTTAATTAAAAGACCCACGCTGAAGGATGTGGATTTAGGTTATGCTTTTTTGCCTCAATATTGGGGCAAAGGCTACGCGTTTGAAGCCGCTAGGGCATCACTGGAATTCGGTAAAACCTTAGGGATTGAACGGATTGTCGCGATTGTCAGCCCACATAATCAGGCCTCTAAGTCGCTGTTGAATAAATTAGGCATGTCGTTTGAAACCGAGTTGCAGCTAACGCCTAATGCCCCCCCAGTTGAATTATTTTCCTGATAAATTCGAAGCACTCAAAAAATGAGGCCCCAACATTGGGGGCCTCATTATACGATTAACTAACGTTACTTTTTACTGAAACACTATCGCTGGAATGGATATACGCTCCCGAGTTTCATAATTTGAGTGAGCTCATCTAGCGCGGTGCGTGATTCGATAACTAATTGCGGATCGGCTAAATCCTGGGTCGATAAGCGGTCGCGATAGTGCTTATCTACCCAAGCGTTTAAACGTGCAAATAAAGCATCGTTAAGTAAAGTGTGTTGATTTACTGCGGCAACTTCGCGCTCATTCATGGCTACCCGTAAACGTAAGCAGGCTGGGCCGCCGCCATTTTGCATGCTTTGTTTCACATCGAAATACAGCACTTGTTTGATTGGCGTATTTAAGGTGAGTAGCTCATTTAAATAAGCATAAACAGCGGGGTTTTCTTGGCAGTCGGTTGGGGCAATGATCGCCATCTCTCCTGAGGGGAGAGTGATGATTTGGGTATTAAATAGATAACTTTTCACCGCATCGTTAATCGCCACTTTGGCGGTTGGAACTTCGATAAAATATAACTCGGTATCGAGTTTGCGTTTTATTTCATCCAATTTTGCCTGTGTATTTAAAAATGCTTGCTCGTGGTAAAAAAGCACATTTTGGTTACCCACGGCAATCACATCATTGTGAAATACGCCTTGATCAATCACGTCGGGATTTTGTTGAATAAAAACGCAGTTATCCTCTTCGAGTTGATGCAATCTTGCTATCGCCATCGAGGCCTCGAGGGTTTGTCTTGCCGGATATTTCAGTGGTTTAGGAGCATGAGGATTTGTCGCCTCTTGTCCATAAACAAAGAGTTCAACCCCAGCATGGCCGTATTCCTGACACAGGCGAGTGTGGTTCGCTGCGCCCTCATCACCGAAGCTATTATGCTCAGGTAAATGATTATGGTGATGAAAATAGTGGGGATCATTGAAAGTTGCTGTTAAGATGCGCCCCGTTGTGATGGGCTCGATGCTGCGATGCAACTTATCGACTAGATTAGCGGGCGTGAAATGCAGTTTACCGTCACGGGTGTCGGCACTGGGTGACACGGTAGCCGCATTAGCCGTCCACATGCTTGAAGCACTGCAACAGGCATTAAGTAGTGCAGGCGCGGTTTTAGCGGCTTGTTGTAAAACTTGGGCATCGCTGCCAGAAAAACCAATTCGGCGCAGCGTGTTAAGGTCGGGGCGCTCTTGTGGCGCTAACATGCCTTGGATCATCCCTAAATCAGCGAGTGCTTTGGCTTTTTGCAAACCTTGTTTAGCGGCGGCTTTAGGATTAGAGACTAAAGCGGCGTTGTTGAGTGAGGCCACATTGCCAAAAGACAAACCGGCATAATTGTGGGTTGGCCCAACGAGTCCGTCGAAATTCGCTTCAAAGTGCTTCATTGCATATCCTTGTGATAGGGAAGGTTATTATTTATTCAAATGGTCCCTGAAGCGACCCAGTATACTGAAGGTTTTTGTGGGCACAAGCGCACGGTTTTGTGCTCAAAGCGACTTTTTCGTGATAAATGCATAACTATTTCTTGCTTGCTGGCAAATAATGAAATATTAGTTTTTAATTACGCAATATTATTTTTTTACATTTTTTCAACTTTGATTAAAAAGTGACTCGCTGGTACATATAAAAGAGGGATTAGCTTGAAACTCTCAATGCAACCCTCTATATATGGAGCCAATTTCCACCTTCTTGAGATTTTTTGGCGCAAATCAAACTATGGGTAAATCGCTAGTTATTGTCGAATCACCGGCCAAAGCTAAGACCATTAATAAATATCTTGGCAAAGAATTCATCGTTAAATCGAGCGTAGGTCATATCCGTGATCTGCCTACATCTTCTATATCTGACGGCACAGATAAGGTGAAACCTGCCGCCGAAGTAAAGAAGATGTCGCCAGAAGAAAAGGCGCGATACAAAAAGATGAAAGATCATCAAGCGCTGGTATCGCGTATGGGCGTTAACCCTGAAAAGGGCTGGGCGGCTAAATATCAAATTCTACCGGGTAAAGAGAAAGTGGTTAAAGAGCTGCAAG
>NZ_AKZL01000020.1:0-60993 GCF_000282755.1 Shewanella sp. POL2 | reverse complement strand
CTGGCCGAAAATTGGAGATGGATGAAGAAGTGACGATTGCAATCTAATACCCTGAACGCGCAGGATATTTTGCATGCGTGGCGCGACTTCGAGTCCAGCTTTTTTGCCGGAGCCTTATTATGTCCTAAGGTACCCTATCGGCAGCTACTCGACCGCCACGGTTACGAAATTGAGGTACATAAACAGCTGCAAGTGTCGGCTTCGGTCGCCATGCGGCGGATGACTGTGGTATCGCCTTATCCCCATTGGCATTATTTTGATGCCTATGCGCCGGGCAAACTCAAAGCCGTTTACCGTGGTAATGGCATTCCCCTGCCTTGGGGCAATATGCGGCTGGTGGAAGACCCTTGCCAGCACTGGGCGGTGTTTAGAATGATCAGTGAACCTTCAGTTGGGACATCGGCGCAAATTTCGATTTTAAATGTGGGCAATGAACCACGGATTTACTGCTGCGAGTCGATTAAGGTCGAAGACTCGGCGGGCAACCCCCATGTGCTTTGTGCCGGTATCGATTTGAATCCGGCCATTGAAGCCCAAGGTAAAGATGCACTCTCTATAGCCCATGATTTAAAAGCCGCCTGTGTCTCTGGCGGTGGCTCAGTCCCGATTCCCAAGCATATTAAAAGCGATCTCGTCAGCGTGGCTAAGATATTGAATATCAACTGGATTGAACGTGGGATTAAAAATGATGCCCGGCTTATCTGCTCCCGCGGCGCCGTCTGCCCACGGCAACCCAGCTGTTATCAAGCGGGGAAATCGCAGTGTGATGGGGCAGCGTAAATCACTATTTGATTTACGTTGAGTTTTGCGGCCGAGAAAGTCGTGGGGCTTCACCCCACACCCGACCAAGGAGGACTGCTCGTCCTATCCTCCTTGGATGCTCCATGACGCCCCAACGGAGTTGAAAGCTCCTTGTGCTCATAGCCAACTTTGCTATCGCTTCCGAAGGATGCGTCCATGCACCTGCGAAAGCTAGTCGGTCATCCATGACCGAACTCACGCAATTTGCCTATTCGCCCTGCGGCAACTCCGAGGGGAGCCGTATTCTGCGGCATTAGAGGTGAAACTATGTCAAAAAACAAAGCCTTGAAAAATATTCTAGGCAGATGATAAGTTGCTGCTACAACTAAAAATTTATCAAAAAAATAACATTTAAGATGTTTCTAATGGGTTTCACGAGAAATCTAATAATGCACTGTTAAGGGATATACATGGAAGTCAGGAACGTAATAGAGATAGATTTCAGTCAGAAACTAGAAATCAAAATTAATAACCAATCCCCTGTAGTGCTGACAGATCTTACAATGTCGCTTCTCGGTATTAGTCAGCAATATCATAGATTTATAGAGTCTGAAACTAACCAAGACTACAACCCTAGTACGGAGCTTTTTGTAAAAGAAGTTCGCACTGGCTCGATCATTGTCGAGCTGGTAGCTCTTACGATGCCAATTCTCCCATCTAGTATGGAATGGTGGGTCGCTCTCTGAGTGGACAACTCAGGCTAAAGCTGTCATCGATTGGCTACTGGGTAAAGTGGGCACGCCGCCGAAAGGGATATCCAAGCAAGACTTGAAACAATGGAAAAATATTCTAGAGCCAGTAGCAAAAGACCATGGTTCTCAACTTAATTTCACCGTATCTGACGGTGGAACTGTAATTAACCAGTTTTTTATAAACTCTCAAGAAGCCAGTGCCGCCCAAAATACAATTCAGCGCCAACTCGAGCGTCTTGAAGAGCCTGATGATCACATTCATAAAAATAAGGTAATGTACTGGTATCAAACAAAATTTGATACAGAGTCCCATACTGGCGATAAGGCGACAATTGAAGATATTTCAAAAAAACCGTTAAAAGTAATATTTGAAAATAACGCAGTGAAAGAAGCTATGCTTGCAGGGGATGAGCGGTTTGCTAAGCCTTGGCACAAGCTTGCATATGTCGTTGATGTTGAAGTTCAGACAATAAATGGTGTGGCAAAAATGTACACTATTCTTCGTTACCACCAAGAGCATACATTTGACCCATTAGAATAAAAATATATTTCAATTAAATTAAGTAATTATATTTTTGTTTAGTTTCTGTAGGTGTTTAGTTTCACGCATACTTTAAGATTAAGCACTGGCATGTAAGTGACCGTTGGCGGCATGGATGCCGCCGTCGAGCCTATAGGGATATATTCACGGCGAGTCACTGGGATGCCAGTGCTTAATCATTTATCGGTCTACTATCAGTCTGGTTCTGTGAATAATCGCTAAGCTCTAATCTGTCCTGTGCCTGAAACCAAATATTTTTCAGTGGTTAAGGCTTCGAGTCCCATGGGGCCGTAGGCATGTAGCTTAGTGGTGGCTATGCCGATTTCGGCGCCGAGGCCGAGTTCGCTGCCATCGGAAAAACGTGATGAGGCATTCACCATAACGACTGAGGCATCCACTGCGCGTTGAAAGCGGGCCGCGGTGAGTTCATTGTCGGTGCAAATCACCTCGGTATGGTGGCTGCCAAACTTAGCGATATGTTGGGTGGCGACCTCAAAGCTGTCGACTTGGCGAATGGCGATTTCTAAGTCCAAATATTCTTGGCCAAAATCCTCTTCTGCCATATAAGTGCAGGCGTCGAAATACGCGGCGGCCGGAGGGCATGCATTGATTTTTACTTGATGCTCGGCCAGTGCTTTGGCGACGCGGGGCAAGAATCGCGGCGCGATATCCTTATGCACTAACAAGCCTTCGAGGGCGTTGCACACTCCTGTGCGTTGGGTTTTGCCATTGAGCAGCAAATCCAAGGCGATATCTTGATTAGCGTCTTTATCCACATATAAATGGCACACGCCCTTAAAGTGCTGAATAACCGGAATGCTACTGTTTTCAGTGACGTAATTAATCAATCCTTCGCCACCGCGCGGGATAATCAGATCGATAAATTCCCGCTGCTGCATCAGTTCGAGCATCAGGGCGCGGTCAGGATCGGGGATCACGCTGATAAGTGCTTTAGGCAAACCATAGGCGGTCAGTACCGCCTGTAAAATGCTGGCGATCACTTGACTGGTGTGTAGCGCTTCTTTACCGCCACGCAGGATCACCGCATTGCCGGATTTAAAACACAATGCGCCAGCATCGGCGGTGACATTAGGGCGCGCCTCATAAATCATACACACCACGCCGAGTGGCACACGCATCTTACTGATAGATAAGCCGTTAGGCCGTTTACCAATAAAACGTTCGCGCCCAACGGGATCGGGCAGCGCGGCGATGGTTTCGATTCCTTGCGCCATTGCTTCGATACGATGCTGGTTCAGCGTGAGGCGATCGACCATTGCAGGGCTTAAGTTGTCCTGAGTCGCTCGGTGCACGTCAATCAGGTTCGCGCTTTGGATTTCATAACTTTTTTCCCTTAATGAGCGCGCCATATCCAGTAATACGGTGTTTTTTAACGACTCATCGAGTTGGGCGAGTGTGCGGGCCGCATGGGCGGCATCGGCAGATATTTGTTTAATTAGGCTCATAGTTTCTCCACTCAAATGGATTTAAGAATGGCGATATTCTTATCGGAAATGATGGGGCCGGTTTTTTGCTGGAATTCACTGGCAAACGCCTGATCATCCTGCTCGGTAATAAAACTCAGTAGACAACTGCTGTAGTTAGATTTGGCTTTCGCCAACTTAGTGCCATCGCCTTTACGCACCAGAATGGTGTCGCCCACGGAGAAATCCCCTTTTACTTCAACCACATCATCGCTGGTTAATTGCTCGCTGTGTTGATCGAGTGCGAGGTCAAAATCATCCTCGACGATCACTTCGCCCTGCGCTTGCGAGGTGTGGGTCATCCAATGCAAATGTTCCTGCATCGGTTTTTCGTAGGGGGTAAAGAGGGTGCCCGGATTTTGCCCCTTTAGCAGTTGGCTAAAGGAGTCGGCATTAAAGCCATTGATAATAAAGGTCTCAATGCCGTGGGAGATGGCTTTCTCGGCGGCTTGGATCTTAGTGCGCATGCCTCCGGTGCCAACATCGCTGCTGGCGCCTCCCGCCATCGCATAGATATCTGCATTGATTTCAGTGACTTGCTTTATCAACTTGGCATTGGGATGTTCGTGGGGATTTTGATTATAGAGTCCATCCACATCCGAGCAAATCACTAAGGTGTCAGCATCGGCCGCTGCTGCCACCATGGCCGAGAGATTATCGTTATCGCCAACCTTAAGTTTGTCGGCGGTAACGGCATCATTCTCATTGATGATCGGCATTAAACCGTGTTCGAGCAGGCTAAAAATCGTGTCTCGAATACTGATATAACGCTCGCGATTACGTAAGTCGCCATGGGTCAGCAGTAGTTGGGCAGTGGGAAAATCAAATAGCTTATTCCACGTCGCCATCATATCCGCCTGCCCCGCAGCCGCCATGGCCTTTTTCACCGTAACACTCGGCTGAGCTTGGCCCTCAAAATGATGCCACCCAGCGGCAACCGAGCCGGATGAAACCAGTACCACTTGGATACCTTGGACGCGGCAGTAAGTAATAAACTGCGCGATACCCAAGAGATAATGGCTGCTGCAACCTTGCTTGTGGGGCGCGATTAAGGCGCTCCCCACTTTGACGACGATACGTTTACGGGGAGAGTCTGTCATAACGCCTCCTTAGCTTTCCTCGGCCAATACACGACCGGCCTGATGGAACTGCTTCGTGGTTTTAGCGCACGGGTCGTTATCGAATTTGCTCACCAGATAAATCACTGTGCTGCTGACAATAAAGCCTGGAATCATCTCATACACTAAGCTACTCAATGCCTTACCATCGGCAAGCACGGGGGCATAAATCCAAAAGAGTACCGTGAGCGCGCCCGAAATAATCCCCGCAATCGCCGCTTTATGGGTGAGATTGGCTTTATACAAACTAAACAGCACCAGCGGACCGAAGGCAGCACCAAAGCCTGCCCACGCATTACTCACGAGGGAGAGGATGCTGTTAGAGCGATCAAGCGCCAATAGCGTTGCGACAATGGCAACACCAGCAACCCCGTAACGGCCCATTTTTACCATCTCTTGCTCGCTCGCTTGTTTCTTCGACAGGGTGCGATAAATATCTTCGGTCAGCGAACTCGACGAGACTAATAACTGCGATGAAATCGTGCTCATAATGGCTGCGAGAATCGCAGCCAGCAGGAAGCCGCTGATTAAGGGGTGGAACAGTAACTCTGAAAACACGATAAAGATGGTTTCAGGGTCTGACAGTTTCATGCCAAATTTATTGGCGTAGGCGATACCGACCAAGCCCGTCGCTAGGGCGCCGATAATGGTCACTGTCATCCAACTGATGCCGATGCGGCGTGCGGTTTTAATGTCGGCGACCGAGCGAATCGCCATAAAACGAACAATGATATGCGGCTGGCCGAAATATCCGAGTCCCCACGAGAGGCTGGAAATTAAGCCAAGCAGGGTCACATTTTGCATCGCGTCGGTAAAATGCGGAATCGACTGATAGGCAAAGTTCATCATACGGTCCGCGCTGGTAAATTCTTGATATGCCACGAAAGGCACTAAGACCAAGGCGACAAACATAATGCAGCCTTGCACAAAGTCGGTGAGGCTAACGGCTAAAAATCCCCCCAGCAGAGTGTACGACACCACGACGGCTAAGGTGACCACTAGGCCAATGTCGTAGTTCAGCCCAAAGGCGGATTCGAACAACTTACCGCCCGCGACTAATCCCGCCGAGGTATAGAGGGTGAAAAAGATCACTATGATGGCGGCGGCAATAATACGAATGCTGTTATCGGCCTGACCAAAGCGTTTAGCGAAGAACTCAGGAATAGTCAGCGCGTTATCGGCGACCTCGGTGTAGACCCGCAATTTAGGGGCAACTACTAGATAATTGATTAGAGCACCAATTAATAATCCGAGGGCGATATACAGGGTTTCAAACCCCACTAGAAACATGGCGCCGGGCAGGCCCATCAGCATCCAGCCACTCATATCCGAGGCGCCGGCCGAGAGTGCCGTGACGTGCGGGCTCACTTGGCGGCCACCCAAAATATAGCCAGAGACATCATCGGTCGACTTACGATAGGCGAACAAACCAATAGCGAGCATGGCAATAAAGTAAATTGCCAATGAAACGTAAGAGAGGGAATTCATCGATTATTTTCCTCCTAACGCTTTGTTATTTTGAATGAAGCTCGGTTTCAAAATGACAAAGAGATAGGTACTTAGAATGGCGAACAGGCAGAAATATTGTAGTGTTCCATGAAGGCGTTCCCGGGTGGAACGGATGATCTGTGAGATGGGGTTTTCATCTGTAGCATGCTGAGCTGACATAATGCCTCCTTGATTTATTTAGAGTGAATAATAGTTAGTGCTATAACTATAATAAGATCTTTATTAGCAAAATATCAAGTTGAAATGCCCAGTTTGCATACTTTCGGTTGGCATAAAGCAAGAGAAATTGATTTGAATACTGATAAATTTACCTGTGCTTTTAACCGATAATTGGGGCGAAAGAGTGGGATGTTGAGAGCGGATAAATAGGCTTGATGGCTTATCGTTGAACATAAAAAAAGCGGCGCTGAGAATATCAGAACCGCTTCGATAAAATGCAACATTCACAGGCTATTGAGCCTGATTTAAAACTTGAGTCATGCGCTTAGCGCATAGTCACAAATTCCTCAGCACCAGTGGGGTGGATGGCGACAACGGCATCGAAATCGGCTTTGGTGGCGCCCATTTTCATGGCGACGCCAAAGCCTTGGAGGATCTCATCCATACCAAAACCAATGCCATGAATACCCACGACTTTCTCTTCTTTACCGGCGCAGACCAGTTTCATCTTACAGGCTTGGCGATGGCTAGTGACGGCGGTATACATTGAGGTAAAGCCTGAGGTGTAAACCTTCACATTATCCTCACCATATTGCGCGCGGGCTTCTGGCTCGGTTAAGCCCATAGTGCCAATCGGAGGATGGCTAAAGACCACGGTTGGGATTTGGCTGTAATCCATTTTGGCATCGCTCATGCCGTTGAATAGGCGCTCAGAGAGTAAGCGACCTGCCTTAACCGCAACGGGAGTCAGTTCCACGCCGCCCGCCATAATATCGCCCACGCAATAAATGCCTTTGTGGGTGGTATTTTGCTGCGCGTCGGTAATTACATAACCTTTGCTATCCAGTTGCACCTCGGTGTTTTCTAAACCGATATTGCCCGTTGCGGGTGAGCGGCCAATAGCCCAAATCAGGCAATCAACGGTCACGCTTTCGCCATTTTCGAGGTTCAGAGTCAGGCTGTCGTCGGCATTTTTGACCACAGATTGTGGGACGCTGTTGGTGTGCAGGGTTGGGCCTTCGGTCTTCATGGCATCGACGAGGGCGTCGATCAGCATAGGGTCGAAGTTACGCAGCGGCGCATGTTTACGCACAAACAGGTGAGTCTCACTGCCAAGTGCGTGCAACACGCCCGCGACTTCGACGGCGATATAGCCAGCACCGACGACTGCGACACGTTTAGGTTGTTCACGCAGGGCGAAGAAGCCATCGGAATCAATGCCATATTCTGCACCTGGAATGTTAGGGATGGTTGGCGCGCCGCCAGTAGCGATCAGGATATGGTCAGCCGTGTAGTGCTCGCCATTTACTTCAATGGTGTTGCCATTAACGAAACGGCCATAGCCATTCAGCAGGGTGACTTTGTTATTGGTAAAACCGCGACCGTAGGCCTCGTGGATGCGACCAATATAGGCTTCGCGGCTGTTTACTAAGGTGTTCCAGTCGAATTTGTTGACTGAAACATCAAAGCCATAATCTTTGGCGTAGAGGTTCATGGCTTCGGCGATATGCGCACCATACCACATGACTTTTTTGGGTACGCAGCCCACGTTTACGCAGGTGCCGCCAACATGTTTTGCTTCGATGAGTAGAACTTTAGCGCCACGCATGGCAGCTCGGTTAGCTGAGGCGATACCGCCGCTGCCTGCGCCTAGGCAGATATAGTCAAAATGTTGAGCCATGAGTTTCTCCGTCTAACTCTAAGAATGAGGTGCTTATTAGCAGAAGGTCATTGTAGGTTGGAATGGGTTTGCAGACCAGCCCATTAAGTCGCCATGGTATAGACCTTGGTTTGCCACAAAAAATCTCCATGAAGCTGAGATTTTATCCCTTGGTGGTTAGCTTAAGCTTAACGGCGATATTGGCAGCGATGGTAATCATCAGGGTTTGGTCCTTCTACGCCGCATTTAAGGCATTGCCACTCCTGCTTGCGAGCATTGAGCTCATCGATATGATAGTCGGCGGCTTGCTCTCGCTTATTGCCGATCTGGGTTTCGAGCTGTGACATGCGTGCATCAAGCCAACGGCAACTAGGATCGTTAGCGACTTTATCTCTGCTGGCGAGTTGTTGCTTGCGACTCAATTTTTTATTTTTAGTCTTAGTGGATTGCGTCTTGTTGGTCTTTGTTTTTGGGGACGCATCGTCAACATTGACGGTGGGAGGCGAATAATCCAAAGCGCTTTGCTCTGCGGGAATGGGCAGCGGTTTACCTTGACTGTCGAGCAGGGTCCCCAGTGGTAGTGAGTCAGTCGTGCTACTTTTTGACAGAGATTCTAATACTAATTCAGGCTCGCTCTCGGGTGCCGCTAAGGATGGCAGAGTACAAAATGCTAGTGTAATAAATGTGTTCGTGAGTATTTTAAACTGATGAGCCAACATTCCCTGTGCCTCGCTAAATCAAGGTCGTTCCATCGACATCTTGAGTGTAGTTTGGGCGGGAATGGTTTGCCAAGCCGAAGGGAGTTAGGCCGAGTAACGCTTAGAAGCTGATATTGAAGTGGATGCCCGCATAGGTTTGATCCTGTGAGCTAAAGTCGCCATTCGTGGCGGCTTCTTGCTCTATATCTGCCTGCGCAATACTGTGGCTAATATGGCCACTAATATTCATATTCTCGGTAAGGTTATAGCTTGCTTCTAGCCCAAACTGGAGATGATTTCTACCATTGTGCTCTTCTGTTCGATATTTAAAATCAACGCCTTGTGTTACGTAGGGGGAGAGTGTGAATTGCTCTGTTACTTGCCAATAGCTGTGTAGGCTCAGTTCCACAAAATAGCCCGCCGCCTCGGTGGAGTAGACATAACTCACGGAAGGCACTAGCCAAGGCTTGGCGGTGTAAGCCAATTCAGCAAACAGTTCGTTATCCTGACAGCGGCTACTGCTATAGCCTTCAATACGTTGATAGCCAAGATTCGCTTCTAAATGTTCACTTAAATCCAAAGCGTATTCTAGGCCAATATTCCACTCGGTATAGGCTTGGCTATCACCACGGCCAACGAGGGCATAGGTGGTGAGATTGCCGTATTGAATACTGGTATTCATCCAATAAATACCGCCTTTAGCCAAGTTATTGCGCCCCTGCGAAACATACTTGCTATCCCAGCCTAAATCGATGTTAGCAGTTAAAGGCACGTTAGCCGCAGATAATTTGCTGTTTAATATCCCTTCGGTTTGCGCCAAGCTCTCGTTGGCCAAACATGGATGGCTAAAGCAAACTAAGCTAATGGCGCCTACGGCGCTAATGATGGATTTAACTGATGCTGCCATAAATAAGCCAATCTAATTGAAAATATAGAATATGCACAGATGTTAGCCTATATACATATAAGCGTTAATGAGAATGGATTTGATTTGCGATCAAACTATCAAGATTCAAAGGGTAAATTTAGTGTAAATCCTAATTGAGAGCTGGTTCACTTTTTTATTGATGAAATGGCGTTAGGCCTACAAACGAAGATAGCAATCGGTTTTCTCGCCTTGATAAATTGAACATAAGCCCTTATTTATTAGCTACACAGATTGTAGAGGAATCATTATGAGCAACCCTTTGCTTAACGGCGCTGCATTACCGCTTTTTTCACAGATTAAACCTGAACATATTCAAGTTGCCGTTGAGCAAGCCATTGCTCAGTGTCGTGCCAAGATTGATGAAGTGCTGCAAAACTCTGGGCCTTTTACGTGGGATAACTTAGTCGCGCCTCTGGAGCAAGTAGATGATGAGTTAAGCCAAATTTGGTCACCCGTCTCCCATATGAACTCAGTGGTGAGCACAGATGAATGGCGCTCGGCCCATGATGCTTGTTTGCCACTGTTATCCGAATACGGCACTTACGTTGGCCAACACCAAGGGTTATACGAGGCCTACAAATCGCTGCGTGCATCGGCAGAGTTTGCTCAATTAAGCCAAGCACAACAGATGGTGATTGAGCACAGCTTACGCGACTTCGAGCTTTCGGGTATCGGCTTAGACGATGCGCAAAAACTGCGTTATGGTGAAATCGTTAAACGTCTTTCTGAACTTACCAGCGGCTTTTCCAATCAACTGCTCGATGCAACCCAAGCCTGGACTAAGTTAATTACCGATGAGGCAGAACTCGCTGGCTTGCCCGATTCAGCTAAAGCGGCCGCAAAAGCGATGGCCGAGGCCCGCGCATTAGAGGGCTGGCTATTTACCTTAGATTTCCCTTCCTATTTACCTGTGATGACCTACAGCGAAAACCGCAACTTGCGTGAAGAGTGTTACCGAGCCTTCGTGACTCGCGCCTCGGATCAAGGTCCAAATGCGGGCGAATTCGATAACGGTCCATTGATGGATGAAATCCTCGCACTGCGCCATGAATTGGCACAGTTATTAGGATTTGATAGCTTTGCCGAAAAATCCCTCGCCACGAAAATGGCTGAAACGCCTGCGCAGGTGATGGCCTTCTTAAATGAATTGGCGCTGCGTTCAAAAGACCAAGCCAAGGCCGAATTAGCCGAGTTAAAAGCCTTTGCGCTGGAGCATTATGGTGTGAGCGAAATGGCTTCTTGGGACTTAAGTTTCTACGCTGAGAAGTTACAGCAACATAAGTATGAGATTTCACAAGAGTTGCTGCGCCCTTACTTCCCTGAAGATAAAGTGCTATCTGGCTTGTTTTACACTGTCTCACGCCTATTTGGCTTAAAGATTGTTGAGCAAACCGAGTTTGACCGTTGGCATAAAGACGTGCGTTTCTTTGATATTTTTGACGAAACGGGCGAGCACAGAGGCAGTTTCTATTTAGACTTATATGCCCGCACTGGTAAACGCGGCGGCGCTTGGATGGATGATTGCCGTGTGCGCCGTCAAACCGCCAATGGCCTACAAAAACCCGTTGCCTATCTCACTTGTAACTTCAATGGTCCAGTTGATGGTAAGCCTGCGCTTTTCACCCACGATGAAGTGACGACCTTATTCCATGAGTTTGGCCATGGCATTCATCATATGCTGACCAAAATCGATGTTGCTGGCGTATCAGGTATCAATGGTGTGCCATGGGACGCAGTCGAATTGCCTAGCCAGTTCATGGAAAACTGGTGCTGGCAAGAAGAAGCCTTAGCGGAGATCTCCGGTCACTACGAAACCGGTGAACCTTTACCAAAAGCGATGCTAGACAAGATGTTAGCGGCGAAAAACTTCCAATCCGGCATGATGATGTTGCGCCAGCTCGAGTTTTCACTGTTCGATTTTAGACTGCACCACGAATACGACCCTGCAAAAGGCGCGTGTATTCAACAGATCTTAGACGAAGTGCGTCGTCAGGTGGCCGTGTTAATTCCGCCAGCATTTAACCGTTTCCAACATGGTTTTGCGCATATTTTTGCCGGTGGCTATGCTGCGGGTTATTACAGCTACAAGTGGGCCGAAGTGCTGTCGGCGGATGCGTTTTCCCGCTTTGAAGAAGAAGGCATCTTCAATCCTGAAACGGGTCGTAGCTTCCTGCATAATATCCTCGAAATGGGCGGTTCTGCTGAGCCTATGGACTTGTTCAAACAGTTTATGGGACGCGAGCCAAGTATTGATGCGCTGCTGCGCCACTCTGGGATTGCCGCTTAAGCCATACTAAATAGCTGTGCTTGAGCATAAAAAGGCGCCGAATGGCGCCTTTTTTGTGAGCTAGATCTCGCTTGCCCTCTGGTATGACCTCTGTTAGCCTGTGGCTCTTCTTTTTAGGGCGACTGCATATGAATCTGTATTTCCGTTTGTTTTGGTTGTTATTTTGGCGCACGCGCCATTGCCGTAAGATTGATTTTTTGGGGACGAGCCGCATTACTTATCGCGCGTTGCCCAGTGATTGCGATATCAATTTCCATCTCACTAACTCCCGTTACCCAGCGTTTATGGATCTGGCTCGCACTTATATGTTGGCCGAAATGGGGCTGCTGAAGCGCTTCCTCAAATTAAAATGGATGCCAATTGTTAACGCCGCCGAATTTACCTATATCCGCGATATCAAACCGTTGAAAAAGTTTGAGATTGAAACCAAGGTCGTGGGCTGGGATGAAAAATATTTCTATATTGAACAACGCTTTATCAGTGAGCGCGGCCTGCATTGTATCGTGCATGTGCGTGGTGTGTTTGTGTGTAAAGGTAAGCAAGTGCCTTTAGAGGTATTAGTTAAAGAAGCTGGCTATACCGATCCGGCTCCAGAATTACCGCCCGAAGTCGTGAAATGGAAAGCATTTTTACAATTAAAGAAAGAACGTAATCTTTAGGGCGTGCTGGTACTAGGGAATACTCCTAATCCCGGTGTCTTCTTCCATTTCGGCTAGTAGCACTTCTTCAAGCACGAGTGTCCAGGCGCCGCGAAGCTGCGCCTGTTGCCAATAACGGACTAACTCATCTAAATCCAATAGGTTTAAGTGAGCAAAGCTGTAGCTTAAGCAGGGGATCAGTGCACAGTCGGCTAAGGTAAAACTGTCGCCACACACCCAATGATTTTGACTAAGATGGCTATCTAAGCGTTGAAATTGGGTAAGCATTTGTTTTTCAATCTGCTTGATTTCGAACTCATGCCCATCAGGGGCATACTTTAATTTTTCTAATTGGAATAGTGGGTTATTGATATCAAAATCAATAATGCGATCGAATAGGCGCACCGCCAAATTCCGTTCAGCCTCCGCGGGTAATAACTCTGTACCGTTTTGAAAATGCCTGTCTAAGTATTCAATAATAATGCTGGATTCGGGGATCAGTTGGCCTTCTTGCGTTTTGAGCAATGGCAGTTTGCCAGGAGGATAAAATTGCTGGAAGGCCTTGCGTGCCAGTGGGTCGCGTAAATCAGTGATCCGCGGATAAAAGTTCGCTTGTTTCTCATAGAGAGCAATTAATACTTTCTGTGAATATCGTGATAACGGATGATAGAAAAGCTCCATAGGTACCGACCCCATAACCACTGCATTTTTTGACTCTACGCCTTAACTTTAGTCGGTATCAACATGCGTGCAGTGGGAATTTCTTCAATGGGCCAGAAATGGACGTAAAACAGGTTTTCCATACGGAATGATCCCCGTGGGCTCAAATTCGGTACTATTAACGCCTAGAAACGCTAGTGAAATATCGATAATCAAAGGTAACAGCATGAGCCAATTAGAAAGTTTCTCATCCATCTATGCCAGAGCGAGTGAGCGCAAAGGCGGTAAAAAGGGACTCGAAGCCTTACTTCCTGGGTGTCTAACGAGTGCTGAAATTCGTCAATACGATGATGCTACGCTGCTTTCGGCCATGAGCCGACAAGTGTTCCAGAGTGGTTTTGTCTGGCGCGTGGTCGATAATAAATGGCCTGCTTACGAAAAATCCTTCTTTCATTTTGTGCCCGAGAAGGTATTAATGTTGTCACCCGAGCAGATCCAAGCTCGCGCTGCGGATGCGACCTTGATTCGCCACCTAAAGAAAACCCAAGCAATTTATGATAATGCTTTGATGATCCATGATATTGCCCGCGAACATGGCAGCTTGGCTAAGCTGATTGCTGACTGGCCGACCGAAGATATCGTCGGACTCTGGGCGTTCTTAAAGAAGCGCGGCGCTCGTCTCGGTGGCAATACGGGGCCGTATTTCTTACGTGGAATCGGTAAGGATACCTTTTTGTTAACCGATGATGTGCAAGGCTATTTTAAAGCGCACAAGCTGGTAGATGCCGGCTTTAGCTCGCAAACGGCGTTAAAACAGGTACAGGCCGTGTTCAATCAATGGCAACAGGAGTCGGGCCGTTGTCTTGCGGATATCAGCCGGGTGTTAGCCTGTAGCGTGGGTGATAATCGTATTTAGATAAAAAAAAGACCAGCCAAATTTGGCTGGTCAAGGCTCGATATTTCAAGCAATTGGAGTACTGCAGGGAAGCAGCGGGATGAACGTATAAGCAAAAAAACAGGATTAGAAACTTTTACTGATCCCAATGACGACTCTGTCATCGAAGATTTCAGTTTGTGTACCATAGACTTTATGGTCAGTGTCGACAGTGCTGCCGTGGTAGCGTAAATCGAAGTTAAGACCGTAATAGGCTTTGCTTAAACCTATGTTCCAGTGGCCCCAACCTTCAGCACCATCACCCGTTAGGTCTTGATAACCCACAGATGCTGAGATTTTTACACCGTTGTCAAAGCTATAGCTGGGGTGTAGAGCGTAGTTCACCCCGTGCCAGCCATCGACACCAAACCAGTCATCCACCGTTGGGGTGACTTCGAGTTGCAGGTTGGCTCGACCGAATTGTTTACCCACTTTTAGCCATAATTCGGTGTAGTTGGAATAGGAAGCTCCGGGGTAAAGGTATGAAAACAGCATGACATCATAGGTAAAGCCAGAATCGCCAAACTCTCCCGCTTTACCAATAAAAGGCGCGGTAACAATTTCTAAGTTTGGATCTGCAAACTTAATGTTGGAGCTAAATACCCCAGCATACCAGCCTTGATTGTGGTTCCAACTTAATGTGCCTTGGACGACCGGAATATCGCCGTCTAAGGTCTCGGATTCACCACGAAACACATAGTCCGAAGCAAAATTAATATTGCCGTTAAGGGTGCCACCAAAGAGTTGATTATCTTCAGCAGCGTGGGAGCTGGCCGCCAAAGAAAGTAACGCCCCAGTGAGCAGCAATTTAGTACGAATCTTCATAATCATCATCTCAAAGTGATTGGAAATTGTTAGCGCACCTATATCGTAAAAATAAATTGTTAATAGCGGTGCAGCCTGGGATGAACCAATAACGAAAAGATATGAATGAATGTGAATAAGCAGCGAAATAACAGGGTCAATAAAAGCGTAATTTATAAAACTGCATTTTTTTGGGAAGCTGAGTTTCATTAAATGGGGTGCAAAATGTAATATCCAATTTGCGCTATACAACGCTTGGTCATAAAATGTCGCGTCCAAAGGTTTGAATATCTATTCGTTTCCCTGACCCATTTGTAACAAGGATTTACGTAGCAATAGTATGCATTCGGATAGCAAGGTATGGTCATTCCATGCTTGATCCAATATGACCACACAAGGGTTATATATGCACAAAACCTTATGTAAAAGCTTGTGCTAATATGCCCTAGCTGTATCAAATAAATGTTTACTCAGGTTAATCGAGTATAAACATTTGTGTCGCCAAACATGTTTGCAACATTTTTGATATAGAGTAGGCTGAATAAGTGCTTTGTATCGTATAACGCTAACAATCTTATCTACAGTTAACATACTTCTTAAATAGGATAACAATTCTACTAATAAGGTATTGGCAAAGGTGTGAATATTTTCATTAGTTTACACTTTTGTTTGTTTATCTTTCTTGTTGATCCTTATAGGGTATACGATAAGTAATAGCTTTGATTTTAGTTATAATTATGGCCGTGAAATCATCCATATTGTGTGAACACGGTGGCGTTAAAATTTAAAGGAGTTCTCATGCGGCAGACAATTAAACTTGCCTCAGTAATCAGCGTGGCGTTGTGGATGGCAGCTTGTAGCCCTCAAGAGGATAAAGCCGCTCATGGCGGCGCGGGGCCGCAGAGCATGGAAGTTGGGATAATCAAAGTGGAGGCTAAGCCACAGGTTATCCAAGTCGAGTTACCGGGTCGTAGCAAGGCATTTCTTGAAGCCGAAGTTCGTCCTCAAGTGAATGGCATTATCACTAAGCGTAGCTTTGTCGAAGGCGGCAATGTGAAGCAAGGCGAATCTCTTTATCAAATTGATTCTGCGCCTTATAAAGCTGCACTTGTCAGTGCAAATGCTGACTTAGCTCGAGCAAATGCAAGCCTTGCTTCTGCTAAGGCAAAAGCGGCTCGTTATCAGCAGTTAGTTAAAACTAACGCAATCAGTAAACAAGATTTCGACGAAGCCGAAGCCGCTTACAAAGAAGCGCTGGCCAGTGTGACTGTAGCGGAAGCGGCAATCAATACTGCGAAAATCAATCTTCAATACACTGAAGTATTAGCGCCGATTTCAGGCCGTATCGGTAAGTCGAGTGTAACAGCGGGTGCGCTAGTCACGGCTAACCAAAGCCAAACTCTGGCAACCATTCAACAGCTTGATCCTATCAATGTGGATATCGCTCAATCGAGTGCTCAGCTGTTACGCCTAAAAGCCAAGCTGAAGCAAGGTAAGCTGCAGGCGGCGGATAACGCTGACGTGCAGCTAGTCTTAGAAGACGGCACGATTTATGGTCACAACGGTAAGCTGCAATTTGCAGAAGTGAGCGTGGATGAAAATACTGGCTCAGTGATCCTACGCGCCGAGTTCCCTAACCCAGATGGCATCTTACTGCCTGGCATGTATGTTCGTGCTGTATTGAATACCGGTACCGATCCTCAAGCCATTCTAGTCCCGCAAAAAGCCATTACCCGTAACGCTAAGGGTCAGGCCGTGGCGATGGTGGTGAACGATCAAGGTCTAGTGGAAGCAAAAATTGTTACCACAGCGGAAGTTATCGACAATCAATGGCGTATTACTGCTGGTTTAGAAGCGGGCGATAAGTTGATTGTGGAAGGATTACAAAAGATCCGTCCTGGTGCACCAGTCACCACCAAAGTTATTTCTGAAACCCAAGCAAAATAGGGCATAGCTATGGCACGTTTTTTTATTGATCGTCCCATCTTTGCGTGGGTGATCGCCTTAATCATTATGTTGGCGGGGATTTTATCGATCCGATCCCTGCCAGTCTCGCAGTACCCCAGTATTGCGCCACCGACAGTAGTGATCAGTGCGAACTATCCAGGTGCATCGGCCAAAATCGTTGAAGACTCAGTAACTCAGGTGATTGAGCAACGTATGAAGGGTATCGACCACCTACGTTATATCGCTTCAACCAGTGATAGCTTTGGTAACGCATCGATTACCTTAACCTTTAACGCTGAGGCCGATCCGGATATCGCGCAGGTTCAGGTACAAAACAAGTTACAGGGCGCAATGACCTTGTTACCACAAGAGGTTCAATCTCAAGGGGTTAACGTTAACAAGTCAAGCTCTGGCTTCCTGATGGTATTGGGCTTCGTATCGACCGACGGTTCTTTGGACAAGGGTGACATCGCCGACTATGTGGGCGCTAACATCCAAGATCCTATGAGCCGTGTACCGGGCGTGGGTGAAATTCAGATTTTCGGTGCTCAGTACGCGATGCGTATATGGTTAGACCCGCTGAAACTGACTCAATATAACCTCACTAGCTTAGATGTGGTGAGTGCTATCCGCGCGCAAAACGCACAGGTATCTGCCGGTCAACTCGGTGGTACGCCATCACTGCCAGGACAAGAGCTAAACGCGACCGTATCGGCACAGAGCCGTCTGCAAACGCCAGAACAATTCCGCAAGATTATTCTTAAATCCGATACGTCGGGTGCGAACGTGTTCTTGGGTGATGTGGCGCGTGTCGAGTTGGGTTCAGAAAGTTATGCCGTAGAGTCTCTGTATAACGGTAAACCTGCCTCGGGTATTGCGATTAAGCTGGCAACCGGTGCTAACGCCTTAGATACGGCGGCAGCGGTTCGCGCTAAAGTGGAAGAGTTGCGTCCCTTCTTCCCTGCTGGGTTAGATGTGGTTTACCCCTACGATACAACACCATTCGTTGATAAATCGATTGAAGGCGTAGTCCACACTCTGCTTGAAGCGATCGTACTGGTGTTCGTCATCATGTATCTCTTCCTGCAGAACTTCCGTGCGACTTTAATTCCAACAATTGCAGTACCTGTGGTATTGCTGGGTACCTTTGCGATTCTCTCTGCAACGGGCTTCTCCATCAACACCCTCACCATGTTTGCAATGGTATTGGCGATTGGTCTACTCGTGGACGACGCGATTGTGGTGGTTGAAAACGTTGAGCGGGTGATGGCCGAAGAGGGCTTAAGTCCACTCGAAGCGACCCGTAAGTCGATGGATCAAATTACTGGCGCGTTAGTCGGTATCGGTCTGACCTTGTCTGCGGTATTCGTACCTATGGCGTTTATGTCGGGTTCTACTGGGGTAATTTACCGTCAGTTCTCGATCACTATCGTTTCTGCGATGGCGCTGTCTGTGCTGGTGGCCTTGATTTTAACCCCCGCACTCTGTGCGACTATGCTCAAACCGTTGAAGAAGGGTCATGGCCATATCGAAACGGGTTTCTTCGGTTGGTTTAACCGTGGTTTCGATCGCTTAACGAACCGTTACGAATCGAGCGTGGCTGGCATTGTGAAGCGTGGCTTCAGGGTCATGATGATTTACGCTGCATTAGTGGTGGCAGTGGGCTGGATTTTCATGCGCATGCCAACGGCATTCTTACCAGACGAAGACCAAGGTATCTTGTTCACGCAGGCAATTTTGCCAACCAACTCTACCCAAGAAAGCACCATGAAAGTGTTAGAGAAAGTCTCTGATCACTTTATGGCTGAAGAAGGCGTAAGGTCGGTATTTAGCGTGGCGGGCTTCAGTTTTGCGGGTCAAGGCCAGAACATGGGTATTGCCTTCGTTGGCTTGAAGGATTGGTCAGAGCGTGAAGCGCCAGGTATGGATGTTCAATCCATTGCGGGCCGCGCTATGGGTGTATTCAGCCAAATGAAAGAAGCCTTCGTATTCGCCTTCGTACCGCCAGCGGTCATCGAGTTGGGTACGGCCAATGGTTTCGATATGTACCTGCAAGATAAAAACGGCCAAGGTCACGATAAGTTAGTGGCGGCGCGTAATCAATTGCTGGGTATGGCAGCTCAAAATCCAAACCTTGTGGGGGTTCGCCCTAATGGTCAGGAAGATGCGCCAATTTATCAATTGCACATTGATCATGCTAAGTTGAGCGCATTAGGCGTTGAGATTGCTAACGTTAACAATGTGTTGGCAACAGCTTGGGGTGGTTCTTATGTTAACGACTTTATCGACCGAGGCCGTGTTAAAAAGGTATTTGTGCAAGGTGATGCTCAATACCGTATGCAGCCAGAAGACCTAGACACTTGGTATGTGCGTAACAACAAGGGCGATATGGTGCCGTTTTCAGCCTTTGCGACAGGTTCTTGGGAATACGGCTCACCACGTCTAGAACGTTTTAACGGTTTACCTGCGGTGAATATTCAAGGCGCAACAGCACCTGGCTTTAGTACTGGTGCGGCCATGAATATTATGGAAGACCTAGTTAAACAGTTACCACCGGGCTTTGGCATCGAGTGGAACGGCTTATCCTATGAGGAGCGTTTATCGGGTAACCAAGCGCCTGCGCTATATGCGTTGTCGATTCTGGTGGTTTTCCTCGTATTGGCTGCACTGTATGAGAGCTGGTCAGTTCCGTTTGCGGTAATCCTAGTGGTTCCGCTAGGTATTATCGGTGCCCTGCTGGCGATGAATGGCCGTGGCTTGCCAAACGACGTGTTCTTCCAAGTAGGTCTGCTGACAACCGTTGGCTTGGCAACCAAGAACGCCATCTTAATTGTGGAATTTGCGAAAGAGTTCTACGAGAAAGGGGCGGGTCTGGTTGAAGCGACGTTACATGCTGTACGTGTGCGTTTGCGTCCGATTCTGATGACATCGCTCGCATTTGGTTTGGGGGTTGTGCCGTTAGCCATTAGTACGGGTGTAGGTTCAGGTAGCCAGAATGCCATCGGTACTGGTGTACTTGGCGGTATGATGAGTTCGACGTTCTTAGGTATCTTCTTCGTGCCACTGTTCTTCGTTATTGTTGAGCGGATCTTTAGTAAACGAGAGAGAAAAGCGAAAGACGAAAAGCCAACATCGGCGGAGTAATCTAGCGTTCTAATCAAAGCCCTGTATTTACAGGGCTTTTTGTTGGGCGAAAAATATTATCGTTACAAGGATGGATAGCTACCTTGAATCAATTCGGGCATATTAAATGAGTCAAGATAAAAAGGGAGCTGGTGATGTCGGCAGTCAGTAAAGATCAATTAATCAAATTAGAGGCATCTCTCGCAAAGGGAAAGTGGTATTTCATCTTGGTGATTGGCGTATTGTATTGGGGGAGTGTGACGTCACTTTTGGTGGCGGGGTTTCAATACTTCACCGCTGAGACGCCATTTTGGCAGGCAATGAAAGTCGCACTATATATTTATCCCGCGAGTGGCGTGCTATTTGGCTGGACGCTATGGATGCAGTTAAATCACAGAAGAGATAAACTGCGCGGCAAATATCGTCCATAATCAATACATAGCGCTGGCGTAGGAGCAAAATCGTGTCATCGGTGAGCAGTCTTATCACTAAGCAACTTGTCGTAGCGATGATTTGCCATGCTATCGCTATTGGCATTTTGGCCTATGGCGCCTATGAGTTTTATCTTGAGCAGCTTGTCGTCCCCGAGCTCATCCGTAGTGTTGCCGTAGCGGTATTTTTTATCGGCATGGGACTCGAACCCAATATGTTTTTTACACCGTTAAGTCAGGTCATGATCCAAGCCGACGATAAGTCGCCTAAGTCGAAATTACAAACGATGGTGTTTAACTTTGGGGTTTTCTTACTGATTTGTGGCTTTTTAATGGAATGGTTGTACGACTAGCCCGCTAAACCTGTCCATGAAAAAGGCGCCGAGACTAGCTGCGACGCCCTAATCAACCTCGCGAAAGTTAAACTTGTGCTTCAGGCATCACTCGTGCCTAAGGCGTATAGTAAGTTGCTGCCCCTGGCCCTACTGGTAAACCAAAACCGAATACCCACAGAAAGAAAAACGCCGTCCAGCCAACGAAAAACACTAAGGTGTACGGCAGCATAGTGGCGATCAGTGTGCCTATGCCGAGGTTTTTTTGATAGCGACAGGCCACTGCTAAAATCAATCCGAAATAACTCATCATTGGCGTGATTAAGTTAGTTACCGAATCCCCAATACGGTAGGCCGCTTGAATGGTTTCGGGCGCATAGCCAACCAACATCAACATGGGCACAAAAATGGGTGCGGTAATAGCCCACTGTGCTGAAGCACTGCCCAGCATTAGGTTGATAAAACCGCACAGCATAATAAAAAACAGGAACAGGATTGGCCCAGTTAACCCTATGGATTGCAAGGCATCTGCGCCCAACACGGCTAACACGGCGCCGAGATTACTCCAGTTAAAGAAGGCCACAAATTGTGCCGCAAAGAACACCAGTACGATATACAGTCCCATTGTACTCATACTGTGCGACATGGCATTGATAACATCTTTATCGTTATTAATACTACCTACCACTTTACCGTAGACAAAACCTGGGATCGCAAAACAGATAAAGATAAAGGCGACAATTCCCTTGAGGAAGGGTGAGCCCGAAACCAGACCGGTTTTAGGATCGCGCAGTGGTGCACCCTCTGGCACGACTGATAGCGCAAGGATTACCGCTAGCACCAGCATAGATAACCCCGCCCACTTGAGGCCGCGTTTTTCCAGCTCAGTGATATTGCCCATGGATTGATGCACGGTTTCATCGGCATCATCGCCCTGATACTTGCCCAGTTTCGGCTCGACAATTTTCTCGGTTACAAAGGCGCCGAGGAAAGTGATCACAAAGGTCGAGACAAACATAAAGTACCAGTTAACTTCAGGGCCGACGTTGTAGTCGGGGTCGATCATCCGCGCCGCCGCTTCAGTTATGCCCGATAACAGTGGATCGACAGTACCGAGCAATAGATTTGCGCTGTATCCCCCTGATACTCCTGCAAATGCAGCGGCTAAGCCTGCTAACGGATGACGGCCTAAGGAATGAAAAATCATCGCCGCCATGGGAATTAATACCACATACCCTAGCTCTGCCGCGGTGTTTGACATAATTCCCGCAAACACGATAGTCACTGTCACTAAACGCTTAGATGCACCCATGACGAGTGCACGCATGGCGGCGGATAATAGTCCTGAACGCTCGGCGATACCCACACCCAGTAGGGCAACCAGAACCGTGCCCAAGGGGGTAAAACCAGTAAAGTTAGTGACCAAGTTGGACACTATCATCCGCAAGCCTTCGGCATTCATCAGGCTGACCACATGGATAAGTCCATCGGCACCTCGGCCGTGGGCGCCCTCGGGGCGCGGATCGGCCACCGTTAACTCAAAGTAACCAGCAATGCCAGACACCAGAATCACGGCGACACAAAATAGAGCAAACAGAGTAATAGGATGTGGCAATAAATTACCTAACCGTTCGACAATATTCAGAAAGCGTACAAACCAGCCACTTGAGTTGATGTCATGTGGGGGCGGTGTCTTTATGGGAATATGATTGGATTTCAAACTCATGCCTTGCCTCTGTCGACCTTTGCTAGCGCATTTTTTATCCGTGAGCTGAATCGATGCGGCGTGACTTGGCTGAGGAGCCTCTCGCTCAAGTGATTGGATTAACGCTAAGGTAAAAGTGAAAAAATTGGCCTAAAAGTATGATGCTTGTGCTTTAAATAAAACTTAAATGAGGCTAGAGCAGTATGTAGGCAGATTTTGGATAAAAAAATGGACTCACGGGGAGTCCAGTATTCACGAGCAAAAAGGTTGCTCTAAACGTTGTGCAAATTAACTATAGCTTAGTTTTTCTGTATCCAAGCTGAATGTTTTCAATCAATTCGGGTTTAATCTTGTCACAAAAAATCTTGGGTCAGATGCTCTTACCTGTGCAGTAAAAGATAACATTTCATTGCACTAGCTAACGCTTTAGATGAAATTCTTGCTTATTTATGGTTAGCTGTAGCCATTAAAAACAATAATAAACACTAAGGATGGAAGATGGACAAACTGTTACTGGGATTAGCGCTGATTTTTATCGTGACCTATCTTTGGTATGTCAGCCTAGTCAAAAAACGCAATACCGCCCTTGAGGCTCTGTCGGGGATCGATGTGCAGTTGGCTAAACGCGCCGATCTCGTGCCCAATATCCTCAAAATCGCCAAGCGATTTATGGATCATGAAAAGTCATTGCTCACTGAAATTACTGAGCTACGCACGCAATTAACCCGTCATTACAACAAGACTGACCCCAATGCGGTTAAAGAGCATATTGCACAAGCCGAGCAATTAAACGACAAAATGGCTACCTTGATGGTTAATGTTGAAAACTATCCCGAGCTGAAGTCCGACAACACTATGCTTGAAGCCATGCAAACCTATAACGAGGTCGAAGCACATATTTCGGCGGCTCGTCGTTTCTATAACTCAGCGGTATCGGAGTTAAATACAGCCGTTGAAATTTTTCCCGGGTCGATTATTGCATCAATGGCTAAGATTAAAGTGATGCCATTTTATGAAGTCAGTGAGGCATCTAAAGCACCAATAGACGCCGCAGATTATCTGTAATCTTTAATATTTGCGGGGGCAAAATGCCCCCGTAAAATAACGATCTCAATGAATATACTCACCTTTATCTTGGGTCGTCCCATCAAGGCCCAGCGACAGACGGTAAAACTGTCGGCAGAGCCTGCGGATAGGGAGTCGCTGCAACAGTATTATGATTCCCACCTTGCACCGCTTGCTGCCCGTTATGAAACCAAGCGCGTGGCGAGCCTTAAGGCAACACGTCAACGCTTGTATCTCAGTTTAGTGATTGTTGCAGGGCTCGTACTATTAACGATATTGGGACATAGCCGTGGGCTGGTGTTGTTTCCGCTACCAATCATTGCACTACTGTTATTAGGTTTTTGGAGTTTTACCCCGACAAGGCAGTTTACGCGTCAAGTGCAGCAAGAAATCTATCCCATCATGTTTAAGTATTTTGGTGAAGACTTTATCTACAATCGCGAGATGCGCCTTGATATAAATCGGCTCTCGGCGGCAAAAGTCTTACCTCATTACGACAAGGTGAGTTTTGGTGACTATATTCACGGTCAATACAAAGGCGTAGAACTAATCGTCAATGAGTTAACCCTGACCAAAGATGTGCGAGTGGAAGAGTGGGACGGTAATAAACGCAAAACCGTAACCCGCACTGAAACCCGTTTTCGCGGCACTGTGGTCGAGCTCAGTAGTCACAAGCAGTTTATCGGCCATACCGTGGTATTAAAGGATCGTGGCGGATTAGCGAATTTCTTATCCGACAGTCATTCGGGGCTGCAAAGAGTGCGACTAGAAGACCCCTTGTTTGAAAAAGAGTTTGATGTGTTTTCAACAGATCAAATTGAATCACGTTATTTGCTCAACACCGCTTTTATGGAGCGATTACAGCAACTGGCAAAGGTCTTTGCTGGTGATATCCAATGTGCCTTCTTTCGCAACCGGCTGATCCTATTTTTGCCCAATCGTAGGAGTCGTTTCCAAATGCGCTCTATCTTTGATACTGCGAATTTTTCGACAGAATTTAGCCAGTTAAACCGTGAGATGAAGCAACTCTTTGCTATTATTGAAATACTTAAACTAAACGAATACACGGGACTTTGATGATAGCAATGCACCAACCACCTACTTACCTTAAGTCGATTGCGCTATATGGGCTCGGCTTATTGTTAACTTGGGGGAGCTTTGCAACCGTGTTCGCCGAAGAGGTCAAACCGACTAAGCCGCGCATTGTGGCGCGCTATTCTGACAGTGGCATCGTCAGCGCGGAAGGCCAAGAAAAATTTAAGGTTTATCAATATCAACAGGCCAATGGCGTAACGGTTTTTACCGATAAAGCGCCATCGAGCAGCGACTACCAGATCCTACTGTACGATTGCTTTGCTTGTCGCCCAGACTCGACTATCGATTGGAGTGGTATTCGGTTGTTTACCCGTAATTACGAGAGTTTAATCAGCCGCGCGGCCCATAAACATCGGTTAGATCCTGCACTTATCCGTGCGGTTATCCATGCTGAGTCAGCATTTAATGCTAGAGCGATATCCCGCTCGGGGGCTATGGGGTTAATGCAATTGATGCCCGAAACCGCCAAAGAGATGGGTGTGACTAATGCTTTTTTGCCAGAGGAGAATATTCTCGGTGGCAGTAAGTATTTGGCGCAAATGCTAAAACAGTTCAATGGAGATATTGCGCTGGCCTGCGCGGCCTATAATGCGGGGCCTACAACTGTGACTCAGTACAACGGTATTCCGCCCTATCCAGAAACCCAAGCCTACGTAGAACGGGTGCAAATTCTGCTCAAGCGTTACCGCAGCACTAAGGTATAAGGTTCGCTGTAACTATCGATATTCTGCTTTAACAACAAACGCAGCGGGACAAGTAAAGTATCCGCTGCGCTATGTTGCAGCCTCATAATGTTGAAGCCAATCTGGCAGAGCTTATTCGCCAACTTCCCATTTTACGCTGACATGACCATCTGCTTGGCCGAGGGTTTTACCTAAGTAATCGAGCATTTCGGTAGCAATTTCATCCAGTTGCCAAGGTGGATTGATCACCCATAGTCCTGCGGCAGTCATGCCAAACTCGTTAGAATCGGGCTTGATGGCTTGCTCGATACGTAGTTGGCGCTTAATACCGCTAGTGGCTAAGCGGGAGAGCATTTCTTCTGTTTGCGCGCGGTTGACTACCGGATACCAGAGCATAAATACGCCCGTGGCAAAGCGTTTGTGCGCCTTGATTAACGTGTCGGCCACTGTTTGATAGTCGGTCTTAATCTCATAACTGGGGTCAACAAGTACCAGTGCGCGGCGCTCTAGTGGCGGTACTGCGGCAATCAGCCCTTTTAAGCCATCGCCTTTAATCACTTTAACTTGCTTATCTTGTTCGAAATACTCATCCAGTAGCAGATGATCGGTACCGTGCAGCTCGTGCAGTAGCATACGATCCTTTGGCCCAAGATCCATATCGATAAAGGCTGGCGAACCTGGGTAAAAGTTCAGTTCTTCTGGATTGTCTTCATTAAAATGACGCACCGCATCTATATAATCTTGCAAGGATTTGGGCAGATCGGTTTTGTCCCACAGTTTTGCTACCCCGTCGAGATATTCACCTGTCTTTTGGGCAAACTCATCCGTTAACGCATAACCGCCTGCACCCGCATGGGTGTCGATATACACGAGCGGTTTGTCTTTTTTATGCATTAACTGCAAGGTTTGCAGCAACATAGCGTGTTTCAGCACATCGGCATAATTGCCGGCGTGATAACCGTGACGGTAACTTAACATGGGGGATCCTAGTTATTTGCAAACAAAGCAAAGGGAGGCAAATGCATGTCAGCAATTATACCTAGGATGCCCTATGGCGTAAAATTAATGCCTCACTTCGCCCGTTTTTTATGGGTGAGCCAATGTGAAGGGGTTTGCATCTGGAAGGTTTTTAGCCAAAGCCCAGCGGGGGCGGGTTTACCAAATAAGTAACCTTGAAACTGTTCACACCCTAGTGCGGTCAGTTGCATTAATTGCGTTTCGGTTTCGATCCCCTCTGCAATGACATTCAGATTTAAACTTTTAGCTAATAAAATTGCGGCGTTGACAATTTGAGTATGGCGCTCGCTAATACCTAGCTGACTCACAAAGTAACGGTCGATCTTAATGGTGTCGGTACTGATATCGATTAACTGGCTTAGTGACGCATGGCCAGTGCCAAAATCGTCAATCGCAATGGATACGCCCATACGAGCAAGAGTGTTTAAACGTCTGCCAGTTTCTTTATATGTTGAAAATACTGAAGTTTCTGTAATTTCAATTTCTAATAATGGGATGAGTTCAGGATGATTCATATAGGTTTGGATCAAGACTTTAAAGAAGCGATCCGACAGTATATCTTGCCCTGACAAGTTGAAAGCTATCCTGACCATAGGGACATTTTTTGGCCAAGAGCGGATCAGTTGGAGTAACTGTCTAAGCACTTTCATCGCAAAAATCGCCTGTAATTGTGACGACTCTATAATGGGGATAAAGGTGCTTGGCATGATCATGCTGCCGTCTTTATCGAACATTCTGGCGAGCGCTTCAAAGCTAATGATATGGCCATCAGCCATCACTTTAGGCTGTAACCACATTTCAAGACGGTTGTGTTTTAACGCATCGCGGATTTTACTTTCTTGCGAGGAGGCCTCAAGCAAATTGTTAATCAAACCAACGTAATACACCATGACAGGGTTAGCTTGGGTGGTTTGTTTGATGGCAATTAAGCATTGCTCGGCGGCTTGCTGCGGCGCGGACTTATTACCTGAACAGCAACCTATTCGACATTCGAGATGATATTCAATCTGCTGTTCTTGCTTCAGTTTTAAACTGGTTGGTATGCGTTGCCGTAATTGTTGTGCAAGCGTCTCTGGGGAGATTAACGGTAGTTCGGTGAATTCTAGGGCAAAGGATGCGCCCCTAAAGCGGTATATTTTGGCCTGATGGCCGACACGTTCTTTCAGTTCTATGGCAAAGGCTTTTAGGATTGCATCACCAACGCTGATCCCAAATGCGGCATTGATTTGGCTGAGATTATCTATCTTAACTAAGGCGACGGTCATTGCTTGATGAGTCGCGCTTGGAGCGGGGTTATACCAATGGTTCTCGTTGGGTAAACCCGTGACTAAATCATAATAATGAGTGCTGATATGGTGCTTTTTAAGTCGACTTAATTCAAGCGCATGATTGGTTTGCGCCGTGATATCGTGACAGTGAAATAACAAGGTATCGTGGTGCTCCAATGAGGCTTTTTGCAGGAGATATCGATTGCTTTGGTTGTTTTTTAAACGGGTCTGAAATGACGCGGCGAGTAAATTGACGCTGGCATCTTCAGTTAAATCAAAAATGTCACATAGGCGAGTGCTATTGAGTGTGATATCGGTAGCAATGTTCTTTGCCGCATTATTTAGGTTGAGAATCACCCCATCCTCATTACAGAAGAAAGACGCTGTGCCATTATTCTCAAAAATCTCAGCATATTGATCTAAGGTATGTTGCAGTGCCTTTTGATGCTTAATCATCTGCTGTGCATGGATTTTTTGGGTTTTTAACAGCCGCATTGCCGATAAGGGGATACAGATATTAAAAAACATAAACAGTAACCCGTTTAGATAGGCGTGAGTTGCGGGCAGGCTAATATCCACATCGACAAGGGGCGGGAGGTTTTGGTTACGCAGCAATAATAAAAAAGGCAACACATTGAAGCACATCATCCAGCAGGCGACTTTTCTGCCAAACAGAAAAAGCGCCATCAGCGGCAGCGTATACAGAAAAGTAATACCCGCCTGCGACAAATTGAAATTAGGTACAAACAACAAGATAGACAAACAGGCTGCAACCACCATGACCAGCAAGCTGATTGAACTCGCCAGTAAACATCGACGGGTAAACCATAGCGCAAGAAATAGCACAGTTAAAAAACTGACCGTGATGCCAATAATAAAACTGAGGTTGAGTTCATATGCAATCAATGAACTGTGCAGCACTATGCTGGTGGTCAATACTGCACCACTTAGCAAAATAATCCGCAATAAACTGGTTTTTAATATGGTTCTATCAGGGTTTAAAAAGTCTTGCTCTCTGATAAACAAAAAACCTTTCAGCCAGTTAAGCAAAAAATGTCCTTATTCCATACGGAAGTCGCTAAGGTTGACTGGGAATAAGACATATAACATAAATCGCTAATTTGTTACATAAATAGATTTCTTCCATTATAAATCAGTCAATTACATTGTGATTGATGTTTGAGTTTTTATAGGAGCAGTTAGACAAATTGACCAACAACTTAATACTCGCAAACAAGGTGATTTGCTTGCATGTTCATCAAGGCGGTTCTTTGGCATAATGGCCGCAATTTCTACCCGTTAAACAGTGATCCCTTTGCCTATTCCAGTCTTTTTTAATCAGCAATTTCCAACACTTGTGGACATTTGTGCCCGCTGGCAACTGGTTTTTGATGTCGATGCGCCATTTGAGTTGCGTTTTGAATCAGACACCTTGACGCTACATAAGCGTGATGAGCCTAAGCTCGATGGCATAGTGGTGGATTTTGTGACCGGCGCGGTTGCCCATAGACGCAAGTTTGGTGGCGGTCGTGGTCAGTCGATTGCCAAGGCTGTTGGGTTAAAGCAGGGCGTTACGCCAAAAGTGGTCGATGGTACTGCGGGCCTCGGCCGCGATGCCTTTGTGCTGGCAAGTTTAGGCTGCACTGTGACTATGGTAGAGCGCCATCCTGTGGTGGCCGCATTATTAGAAGACGGTCTACGCCGCGCCTATCAAGATGCCGAAATCGGCGACTGGATGCGTGAACGTATGCAGCTTTTCCATGGTTCCAGCCTCGAAGCACTCGCAAAATTGGAGCAAGAAGTTGATGTCGTCTACCTCGACCCTATGTACCCCCACCGTGACAAATCGGCCTTGGTTAAAAAGGAAATGCGGGTCTTCCAAACCTTAGTTGGTGCAGACCTCGACGCCGATGGTTTGCTCGCCCCCGCCATGGCCCTAGCCAGTAAGCGTGTTGTGGTGAAGCGCCCCGATTATGCCGAAGACCTCGCCGGCGTTAAGCCCAGTATGGTTATCGAAACTAAGAAAAACCGCTTCGATGTATATATAAAATCGGCAATGAAGTAGTGCTCGCCATCCATTTTTAACGCTCTCTTGTCCCTTAGTTATTGAGGATTAAGGCAATAAAAAAGCGCTAACCTAGGTTAGCGCTTTTGTTTTTGAATAAAGGTTATGTTTATCGCACTAAGGTAAACAGTGGGGTTTGACTGACCGCTTGAAAATCCAGCGCCATGGTTACACTGAGTGCTGTGATGGTAATAATTGAAAAACCAAACACTTGTCTGGCCCAACGTGGCATATCCACATCTTGACGATAACCTTTGAGGGCCATAGTTAGCCACCAGAGGCTGGTGGCACAGGTCACGGCCATAAAGGCGGTGCCGGTGTAACCTGCGAGTGGCAGCATGGTGCTGACCAAGGCGAACACTGCGATATAGAGCACTATATGGTGTTTCGCCTTGGCCATCCCTTCGGCGACGGGCAGCACGGGGATCTTCGCGGCTGCATAGTCATTAAAGCGGAAAATCGCGATGGCGTAGGAGTGTGGCATCTGCCAGAGACTGAACATCAGTAATAAAATCACTGCGCCCATATCCATTTGTCCTGTCACGCTGCAATAGCCCACCACGGGCGGTACTGCGCCCGAAAAGCTGCCGACTAAGGTGCCGTAAACCGAGTTTCGCTTCATATAGAGGCTATAAATCCCGACATAAACGACATAGCCAATAGCGGCAAACAGCAGAGCTAAAGCATTGGTGAACAAGGCTAAGATGCCAAATCCAAGCACGCCTAAGGCGATGCCAAACAGCAAGACATGGCTTAGGGGGATTTCGCCCGTGACGGTGACGCGTTTGCAGGTGCGCTGCATTTTGGCGTCAATGTCACGGTCAATACAGTTATTAATCGCACAGCCTGAGGCGACGACTAAGGATAATCCCACTAAGCTTGCCAGCATCAAGACCAGATCCACATCGCCCTTAGCGGCCAATAGGAAGCCGCCAGCAACGGAAATCAGATTCCCGAAAATGATGCCAGGCTTAGTTACCTGTACATACCCTTTGAAGCGTGCTTTCCATTGCGTCGATGTCAATCTAGCTTGTGTGTTCATTTGCTGTGTCTCGTTACATCATCAAAGCGTTAGCTTCGAGAATGATCCATACCGATAAGCCAACCACCATCACGATGATCAGTGCGGTAAATAGGAAGGAGAAGGTGTTGACCTTGCCTTCCTTAGAGAAGTCCAAGTGCAGGAAGTACTTAAGGTGTACCAAAATCTGCACCAGTGCCGTGACAACGACGATGGCAAGCGTCGTCGATTGCTCGAAGTGATGGGTCATTACCGCCCAGAATGGGATGGCAGTTAACACCACTGACAGCACAAAACCGACTAAGTAGGACTTGATGCTGGCGGCCAGATCGTCTGCGCCATGGCTATGATCATGCGAATGAGTATGTGCGCCCATTACAGTGCTCCCAATAAGTACACAACGGTGAATACGCAAATCCACACGATGTCGAGGAAATGCCAGAACAAGCTTAAGCAGCTTAAGCGAGTGATGCTACGGTTACCTAAGCCAGTTTTGGCGACTTCAATCATCATGATCGCCATCCAAATTAACCCTGCGGTCACGTGCAAGCCGTGCATACCCACTAAGGTGAAGAAAGATGACAGGAAGGCGCTGCGTTGTGGGCCGTTGCCATGTTCGATCAGGTGATGGAACTCATAGACTTCCATGCCGATAAACACACAGCCCAGTGCAAAGGTAATGGCTAACCAAGTGAGGGTCGCCAACCTGTTGTGACGTTTAGCGAAAATCAAGGCAAAGCCATAGGTAATACTACTGAGCAGCAGGGCTGCGGTTTCGATCAGCACAAAGTCCAGTTCGAAAATGTCTTTACCCGAGACACCGCCGTCGGTGTTCATATAGAGCACGGCGTAGGTGGCGAATACCGATGCAAACAGGATGCAGTCGGTCATCAGGTAGAGCCAAAAACCAAATAGGGTGTTGCCACCCGTATCATGGTGCTCGTGGTGCTCCTCGGCGTGAGCAACGTCTAAATCAGCTGGGATTGCAACACTCATATCAGCCCCTTACTACATTGTTTAAGTGAGCATTTTCAATGCGTGCCACTTCATCGGGTTGAACGTAATAGTCGACATCGTTGTTATAAGCACGGAATAAGAACACGATAAACGCGCCCACCATGCCCACAATCGCGAGCCACAGAATGTGCCAAATCGCAGCAAAGCCCGCGGCGGTAATACCCAGCGCCATTAAGATACCGCTTGGGGTATTCTTCGGCATATGGATTGGCTGATAGTGTTTTTGGCGTTGATAGGCGGTGCCTTTTTCTTTGGCATCGGTAAAGGCATCGATATCAGACACTTGTGGCAACTTAGCAAAGTTGTAGAACTGTGGTGGTGATGCGGTTGACCATTCCAGCGTGTGGCCATTCCATGGGTCGCCCGTGGTATCACGGTTTTGGTCGCGGTCACGGATACTCACGTACAGTTGCACGAATTGCAGAATGATACCGACCATGATGATGCAAGCACCCACGGCAGCGATATAGATCCACAGGTTCCATGCTGGGTTATCAATGTGGTTGATACGGCGAGTCATACCCATAAAACCGAGTACATACAGCGGCATAAAGGCCACATAGAAACCAATCTGCCAGCACCAGAATGACGCTTTACCTAAACGCTCATTTAAGTGGAAACCCGTCGCTTTCGGGAACCAGTAAGCAAAACCAGCTAAGTAACCGAACACGGCACCACCAATAATGGTGTTATGGAAGTGAGCGATCAGGAACAAGCTATTGTGCAGTACGTAGTCGGCACCAGGTACGGCTAATAGTACGCCCGTCATACCACCAATGGTGAAAGTCACCATAAAGCCTAAGGTCCACAGCACTGGCACAGTTAAGCGCAGGCGACCGCGGTAAATGGTGAACAACCAGTTAAACAGTTTTACCCCAGTCGGGACCGCAATCACCATGGTCATCACGCCGAAGAAGGCGTTGACGTTGGCGCTCGAGCCCATAGTAAAGAAGTGGTGTAACCACACGATAAAACCGAGGATCGAAATCGCGCCACTGGCCCATACCATGGAGGAATAGCCGAACAGACGCTTAGAGGTAAAGGTTGAAATCACATCCGAGAAGATACCGAACGCAGGTAAAATCAGGATGTACACTTCAGGGTGACCCCAAGCCCAGAACAGGTTGATATACATCATGGCGTTACCACCACCATCATTGGTGAAGAAGTGGAAACCCATGTAGCGATCGAGTGTTAACAGCGCTAAAACCGCGGTCAGGATCGGGAACGACGCCACGATCAGGATGTTGGCCCAAGTACAAGTCCAAGTGAAGATGGGCATTTGCATCAGCTTCATGCCTGGAGCCCGCATCTTAAGCACAGTCGCGATAAAGTTGACCCCGGTTAAGGTTGTCCCTATCCCCGAAATCTGCAGTGCCCAGATATAGTAGTCGACCCCAACGCCCGGACTGTAAGCCAGTTCAGACAATGGCGGGTAAGCTACCCAACCGGTACGGGCGAATTCACCTAAACCTAATGAAATATTGATCAGCACGGCACCAGACGCGGTTAACCAGAAGCTGAGGTTATTCAAGAAGGGGAAGGCAACGTCGCGGGCACCGATTTGCAGTGGCAGCACTAAGTTCATTAGACCGATCATAAATGGCATCGCCATAAAGATAATCATGATCACGCCGTGGGCAGTGAAGATTTGGTCGTAATGTTCTGGCGGCAGATAACCTGCTGCGCCATTGGTGGCCAGTGCCTGTTGGGTACGCATCATGATGGCGTCGGAGAAACCGCGGATCAGCATGATGAAGGCAAGCACTATGTACATGATACCGAGGCGTTTATGGTCAACCGAGGTTAACCAGTCGTGCCAAAGCACGCCCCATTTTTTGTGTTTAGTGATCAAGGCTGCGACGTACAGGCCTATCACGGCAACAACCGCAAGGGTCACCATGATGATAGGCTCATGATACGGGATCGCATCTACGCTTAATTTACCGAGAAAAGACATGATTACTCCGCCTCCACTGGGTGAGTGGATGAGTGTTCTGTTGATGAAGTGTCAGAATGGGTTGAGCTTTCCATGTCGGCCATCTTCTGTTCGCTCGCCATATGTGCCATATCGTGGTGCATGCCAGCCATATTGTGGTCGGCACTCATGTGTTCCATACCTTCATGGCCTGCCATGTGCTCGTTTGAGTCCATGTGCATGTATTGCATAACGATTTGATCGAACATGCCGTGACTCACTGAGCCAAAGTATTCAACAGGATTGTTTTCACTCTTCTGTGCTAAGGCTTGGTAAGTCGCAGAGTCTAAGGTCTTAGTCGCCTGTTGTTTGGCCTTGGCTACCCAAGCATCGAAGTCGGCCGCCGTTGGCGTGGCAATGGCTTTAAACTTCATGCCCGCAAAACCTGCGCCGCTATAGTTAGCGGAAATACCGTCATAGCTGCCGGGTTCGTTGGCAATCAGGTGCAACTTAGTCGTCATCCCAGCCATTGAGTAGATTTGGCTACCTAACTGCGGGATAAAGAAAGAGTTCATGGCGGTATCAGAGGTGATCTTAAAGTTCACCGGTACGTTCGCTGGGAAAGCCAGTTCGTTTACCGATGCAACACCTTGTTCTGGATAGATAAACAACCATTTCCAGTCCATAGAAACCACTTCAACCGTAATCGGCTTGGCCTGGTGTTCGAGTGGTTTGTAAGGGTCGAGATCATGGGTCGAGCCCCAGGTAATCACCCCTAGAATCACGACGATTACTATCGGCACAATCCAAACCACGGTTTCAATCGCGCTTGAATGGGACCATTTAGGGGCGTAAACCTCCTGATCTCGGCCATCACGGTATTTCCATGCGAAGAACAAGGTCATAAAGATCACGGGGATAACCACAATCAGCATGAGTAGGGTAGCGATGATGATCAGGTGCTTTTCATCGGCACCGATCTGGCCCTTGGGATCCAATACGCCGCCATCACAGCCTGCGAGCATCAGGGCAAGCGCCGCGAATGCTACTTTACTTAAATTTCGAATTAACAAAGGAAGATTCCTCTAACCCTAAGGTTTACAACTCTGCCCAGAGAGATTGGCAGTAGCATTGAGCGGCGTTATCCGAAGGCAAATCCGAAAGTGGCTCGAGCGTGGCACAAAAATGCCTGCCACCTCAATACGAGATTGAAGATCGACTTTCAGCGCTTAATGCTAAATTTGAATTTTAAAACAGAGAGTTACAATGGTGGGGCGCGACAACCGTGCGCAAGGTGCTCGAGGGATTTTAGCCTTGGGGGTGCTAAAAACAGGGCAGCATTAGTTAAATCTAAGCTGTTGAAAAACTTGAAGCCATTGTCGAACAAATTCCACAATTGCTTAATAATCTGGGGATTGAGCAGCAAAATGCTCAGCAGCGTGGCGCCGAAAAACTCGATTAAAAATCCATCGCTCAGGGTGATTAATTCGCCAATATCGATGCAGCCGCCGACCATCACTGACACTAAGTCAGCTGCGGGCAGCACAAACAGTAACCCAAAAAGCAGGGCTAAGTTTGTCATACTGAAGTGGGAGAACCTCGCAACGAGATTCAATCCTTCAGCGCAAAATGGGCTGAGTGCGAATTTCAATTAACAGGTCCGGCGTTGAGCGAGAAGAATTGTTGGCTGAATAAAAATTCAAGCTGCAACTTTTTTGTGCGGGCGGGAGGATAACAAGAAGCGGGGATTGATTGAAAGTAGATCTAGGTCACAAAAGGGCTTTTGCATTAAAAAAACCTTAATTAAAACCATAATTAAACGCAATGGTTACATATTTAACCAAAAATAAACTGATTTCACTCACATTCTGTGTGGAAATTGTGATGAAGATGTGCAAATGTCTTGGCTTCACTGTGAGTCGTTTAGCGCGCTTATTTGCCGAGTTGGTTGTTTATACTTTCTGATTTTAGTGATGCCTTGCCGATATTCAATGCTGAATCCTACAATAAAGCATAGCTATCACCCTAGGGTGTTTTGTGGCAGTTTAACTGGTTAGACAGCGTAAAAATAATTTTTACATCATGGTACCGCTTTGGCTTTCAACCCCCCAATGAGCTAACGGTTTGACTACTCTTGAGATTGATTTGCAGATTAAGGCATTATGGGCCCATTCTGATTATCAACCCAATTACTACAAGGGATTAAATATCAACGCATTTGCGCACTATTTTAAGGTCAATTTATTCATAGCCTTAGCCTACTTTATTGTCGGTAAAATGGGTTTGATGATTGCCTTACCTCCCGGATATTCTGCGGCAATTTGGCCCGCGGCAGGGATAGCAATCGCTGCTTGTCTTTTATGGAAAGCATATGCGCCTTGGATTGGGGTTTTTATAGGGGCATTGCTGATTAATATTAATATTGGTGGGCAACTACATCTCGGTTGGTTGCCCGTCAGTATTGCCTTGGGCACGTTACTACAGACCATTATTTCTGCTCGAATTATTCGATACATCGATCCTTTACTGACCTTTGATAAACCAGAAACTGTTATAAAATCAATGGTTAGTCTCAGTGCTGGTTGTATTATTGCCTCTCTATTGGGTAATGCTGCACTTGCAGTTTACGGCATGATTCCAAGTTCGGATCTCGTTACCAGTATGCTCAATTGGTGGATGGGCGATTTCCTTGGAGCGGTCATTTTTATCCCGCTAACCATATTAGTGTTTGATAGGCGACCCATTTGGCGCTCAAGGCGGATTCAAACAGGACTACCTTTGGTGATTGGTTTTTTACTTTGCGTGGGGATTTATTATTACGCAGATATGAACCAGCGGCAGCAACTGCAGGATAAGTTTCAAATTCAATCCAATGCGATTATCAGTAGTGTGGAAACTTTTCAGGGAACCAATCTACAACAATTAGTTGCCCTTGCCAGCCTGTTTGATAACAGTGAAATAGTCACGGAAGATGAATTTATTCAGTTCGGTAAACGTAATCGACTCCAATTAGATGGCTTTAAGGCTTGGGCTTGGTCACCATTGATTGCGGCGAGCGATAAACAGAGTTTTGAGTCTGCAACCACAGCTGAGCTGGGGCGACCTTTCAATATCAAATATTTAGAGGGGGGCAAACCAAACGCCGACGGCTGGCTTGTGCCTGTTAAGTATGTGCAACCTATGTATAGCAGTCGCGCCGTACTTGGATTAGATCTCAACAGCGAGTCTGCGAGGGCGGCAGCCATAGCAAAAGGGAGATCAACGCTTGCGCCGGTCATCACAGGCAAAATCCAATTAGCTGAAGATCCTCATGGCCTTGGAGGCACGCTACTATTGGTGCCTTCTTTCGATCGCGTTGGTAACATTAAAGGATTTTGTTCGGCGGTGATCGATATCCAAAGCATCATCAATAAAGTCGAACAGGTAAAAGGTTTGCATTGGCGGCTAACGGATATGAGTGCTGATGGAGCCTTGCTCTATGCGAATAGTCAGAAAGAATTTCCTACCTTTTCTGGTAAGTTACATAGCGATAAAACAGGCCAATACTATCAGGCCCACTTAACGCTTGCCGATAGGCAATGGCATATTGTGATTTACGAGTCGTATGCTCAACTGATGGGTGAATCTTACAGTCTGTCACTGTTGCTATTACTTTTAGCCTTTATCACCTGTGCCGTTGTGAGTGGTGTGACATTAATCTCTTCCGGTGAGCGTCATCGGATTGAGGATAAAGTGGCAGAAAAAACTATGGCACTTTCGAAGGAGATTGCGCGTAACCAAGCATTTCAAGCCACCCTCGTCGAGAGCGAAGAAAAATACCGTAACCTATTCGATAAGGCACCCGTTGGCCATGTGTTAAAACGTCTTGAGGATGGGCACTTTGTCGCCATTAACCAAGCATTTACTGAAATTACGGGCTACACACTAGAGTAGCTTCAGGCGCTTGATCCTTGGGATCTTACCCCGATTCGTTACCAAGTGACTGAGGCTGAGCAGCTCGAACGCCTCAAGCAAACACGCCGTTATGGTCCTTATCAGAAGCACTATCGGCATAAAGATGGACAGCTAGTCGCCGTCAGACTGAATGGCTCCTTAGTGGCCGCAGCTAATGGTGAGCCGCTTATCCTGTTTATTGTGGAAGATATTACCGCGCAAGAGCGAACTATTGCCCGAGTTAACTTGCTGGCACAGGTATTCCAGCAAAGTGGGGAAGGTATCACTATTATCGATGCCAATGATGTCATCGTGGATGTTAATAGCGCCTTTAGCCAAATTACTGGTTACTCAAGGGATGAAATCATAGGTAAAAACTGTCGTTTTATTGAAGCCGCTCGAACCGATAAAAACATTGATGCTCAAGTGCGAGCCGCGCTTGAGCAAACGGGGTTTTGGCAAGGAGAAGTGTGGGATCGCCACAAAGATGGCTATGATTTCCCGAAATGGCTGATGATGTCTGTGGTGCGCGACGAAACTGGGGCAATCAGCCATTACATCGGCAGTTTTACCGATATCAGCGAACGCAAGGTGAATGAGGAGCGCATTCACTTCTTAGCGCATCATGATTCCTTAACTTTGCTACCGAATCGTTTGAGTCTGCAATCGCGTTTGGAGATGGTTTTTCAGGAGGCTTTTGTCAGCCAAACCCAGATTGCCGTAATGTTTATCGATATGGATCATTTCAAAAATATTAATGACACCCTGGGACATCATGTCGGCGATATGTTGTTGCTCGAAGTGGCGCGGCGCTTAAAGAGTATTGTAAGCAGTGACGATATCGTCGCGCGCTTAGGCGGTGATGAATTTGTCGTGGTGTTGTCTGATACGGATCACGATAGCGTCGCTAAGGTGGCGGAAGCCTTGCGCAGCGGTCTGAATCAAGTCTACATCATAGATAACAAGCCCCTACATTCATCACCTAGCATAGGCATCAGCCTATTCCCAACCGATGGTGATAGCGTTGAAGCGTTAATGAAAAATGCCGATATGGCCATGTACCGCGCCAAGGCGGCGGGGCGAAACAACTATCAGTTTTTCACCGCTGCAATGAATACCTTAGTGACTGAGCGCCAGCAAATTGAAACTGGGCTCAGGCAAGCCATTGCCCGTGATGAGTTACTGCTGCATTATCAGCCGCAGATCGATATCAACACCGGACAAATGGTGAGTGTTGAGGCGTTGATCCGCTGGCAGCATCCTGAATTGGGATTGGTTGCTCCCGATCGCTTTATTCCTATTGCCGAGGAGATCGACATGATTATCCCCATCGGCCAATGGGTATTAGAGCAAGCACTCGCACAACTGGCGCAGTGGCGTAAAAAGGGCGCGAAAGACTTGCGAATGGCGGTTAATCTATCGGCGCATCAACTGCGTAAAGAGACCATAGTTGCTGATATTATCAATGTGTTAGCTCAATATGATCTTGGCAAGGGAGCATTGGAGCTTGAGATCACTGAAAGTGTCGCCATGCAGTATCCTGAGCAAAATGCCAAGTTGCTGGCCGAGTTGCGTCAATATGGGATTGAATTGGCTATTGATGATTTTGGCACCGGCTATTCGTCACTCTCGTACTTGAAGTTGCTGCCCTTAGATCGGCTTAAGCTCGACCGTTCCTTTGTCAAGGATATTGAAAATGATCCAAACGATGCGGCAATCAGCGCGGCCACGATTTCGATGTCCCATGAGTTAGGGTTAACCGTGGTGGCTGAAGGAGTCGAGAACGAGGCCCAACTGGTATTACTCTCGAGTATGGGTTGCGATCTGGTGCAGGGATATTATTTCAGTAAACCCTTATCTGCAGATGATTGTTTGCGTTTTATTGAACGCAATTTTTAGGCCGTTTTTTATCCATTTAGCACTATACTTGAGTCAGTCTGGCGATAGGACATGGATACATTAAGGACAGCGCTATGCAAGTTATCTTCACTAAAGGTTCGACCCGTTACGCTCAATTACGTTGTGTTCGCATGGATGGTAGTGCCACACAAACTCAGATGCCTGAGCAGGGGATTGCTCCCCACGATATGATTCACTACGTCGTTGAAAAACGCCTGCGGATTCAAGGGGCTTTTTTCGCGCAAATACGTGCTGGTGCCGATATCAATTTCACCCTTGAGCATAACGAAGCTTCTTTAGCGGTTGCTGATAAAACTGACATTTGGCAAACCGAATCGATCGTCGAAGCATTGCAATCTCTGCTATGGTCTGCTGATACGCCTAGCTATGCAGGATTTATCTATTTACTCGAGCAGGCCTGTAGTAACCGAAAGCTAGCTATCCCAGAGATTTCACAATCTGACTTTGAACATATTATCAATGAGATAATGGAGCTTACCATCGAGTGGCAAGGTATGGGAGAAGGCCAGTCCTTGACCCTAAAGTTTTAACGACTGAGTTATCAAAAAGAGCGCGAATCTTCGCGCTCTTTTGTTATATTTGATCTTTGCTTATTCCCGCTGGCGACGTTCTTGGCTCTGAGTTGAGCGGCCTTGATTACGCTCCACACTGCGTGATGCTTGCATATTTTGGCGGGGTTCGCTCTGCCTTACTCTCGTCTCTTCCCGTTGTCTTGGCTGTGCTTGACGGGGCTGCTCGATACGTTGCGGTTCGGCGCGTCTTACCTCGGGGCGAGCTTCCTGTCTTTGTGGCTGAGAGCGAGTCTCGACGTTACGCGGCTGCTGGTCTCGACTCTGGTACTGCCTTTGTGAGATATCCTTAGCTTGTTCCCGCGATGCCTTAGCCTGCATTTGCCTTACCTGATTATCATTGCGGACATTGTCGTTACGCTCTTTTTGGTAACCTTCCCTTTTGGTTTGCGCCGAGTTCGTCGGTGCCACGCGGCGCTCTTTTAACTCGGCTTGGGTATTTTGAAAGCTGGGCGCCCGCTCGCGGCTATAGTTATTGTCGCGGCTTAAGTTATTGCCTCTATCCTTATCATGGCTTTTATCATAGCCCTTGCTGTCTCGGTTATAACGTGTGTCTTGGTGTTCCCTTGATTTCGAGTACTGGCTGGTAAAGTGCTGGCTGCTGCCACTGGAGTGGGAGTCGCGGCCACGGAACTTGCTGTCAGCGTAGTAGCGTTCTTTTACCACGGGATTATGGTAAACCACGCCACGTCTGTGCTCGGGTTTATGCTTCCAAGGTTGAGCGCCATGGCTGACCGAGTATCTTTCCCGTGGACGATAATGGTGGGAGTGATGGTGATCTATCACGACGACTTTATGGCGATGCCAATGAAATGAGCTAAAGAAGTAGTTAAAGGAAATATGGATCCCAGGCGACCAGTAAAAGTAGCTATGGCTTGGGCGGTAAGGGTAGCCAACATAGCCGCCAAACTCCCAATATACTGGCGGATAGGCCACGCCCCAACGCCAAGTACCGTAAACTACGCGGGGGTCATAATAGGGCACATACACTACTTCGCGGCGTACAGGCTCGATGATGATCTGGTTATTGGCGCGAGTTACCGCCATATTCTCCATATTGGCTAAACTGTTGGCTTTATCCGCCTGTTGTCTGAGTGATTGAATACCGTCCATCACTTGCGCCTCATCGGCCAAGAAGGTTTCGCCAAGCCTTTGGGTCCAATCCAAATCTTCGCTCATTTTCTGTAAGACATTGGGGAAAGCCATGAGTGCTTTAACACTCGGGTCCCAGTCCTTGTCTTCGGTGCGAGACATAACTTGATCAGTCGACAACTTAGGATGATCTTCCAACCAACGTTGCGCTTGTACTACTTCGAGTGGATAGGTTGAGGCGATCAAAATATGGCTCAACAAACTATCGGGATAGAGGGCAATGGGCGCAAGCATCTGCTCGAGTTCGGCTTGGCTCAGTGAAGCACTTGAACCTTGGCTAACGGATACGCCCGCAGCTTGCGTCGGCGCGGTGAAAGGCAGAGCAACTAAAGCCGCCGATAACACTAGCCATTTCCATCGATATAATCTGTTCATGGTTCGCTCCAATAATCCTATTTGCGGATGTTATTGGCATCATAGGCGCGTGAATATGAACATAAGCTGAAAGTATATTGTGCGGCAAAAGCGTGTTGTAGATTTATTTTCTTACCAATAAAACGATATATGGCATTGAAAATAAAAGATTAAGCAGAATGGGTAAAGTTAACGGTAAACTTGGCGCCACCTAAATTTTCTGAGCGGGAAACAGAAATTCGACCATTATAGCTATCCACTAAATCGCGGACAATCGCTAAACCTATGCCGTTACCTTGATGATAGGAATCGGCGCGGATCCCGCGCTCAAAGATTTGCGTTTGCAGGGTTTCGCTGATCCCTGGGCCGTCATCTTCGATACAAAGTTGCAATTGATAAGCATCGCCGGTGACGGTTAATTTGACCGTTGATTTGGCGGCTTTGCAGGCATTGTCGAGTAAGTTACCTAAAATCTCGGTGAGATCGGCTTCATCGCCCTTAAAAACCGCTTGTTCAGCGATTTCGCCACCGAGGTTAATTTGCGGTTCTCGATAAATCTTGGCTAAGGTGCGTAGCAGTTTATTGGCCACCTCATCAACCTTAATCCCTAAATGCCATGAGGCGGCCGCCGCAGTTTGGGCGCGTTTAAGCTGGTGGCTGATGATGCGACTGATGTTAGACACTTGCTCACTCGAGGCTTCACTTAAATCCACCTGACTTTTAATCACCGCCAGTGGTGTTTTGAGGCTATGAGCTAAATCCGCAAGGGCGTTGCGGTAGCGCTTACGCTGGGTTTGTTCGGTATTGAGCAAGATATTGAGCTGCCTCGCCACCGCTTGTAACTCGCTGGGGTACTGGCTGCTCAGCTGGGTTGATTTACCTTGTTCCACATCGTGCAGCTCTTGGGTAAAGCGTGCCAGTGGTCTAATGGTCCAAATCAACCAGCTCAGCTGAAATATCAGCATCACGAGAATTAAGATCAGTAACCAAGTCCAAAGCTGTTGATTAAATTGAGCTATCTGCTGCTGAAATTCATGTTCATCTTTAATGATATGGACAGTCACTGGCACATTTTCATTCAGGCTGGCAAAGCTCACACTAAAGCTATAGATAAGGTGTGGCGCGCCCGCGAGGTCGATTTGATCGAAGGCACTTTGGCCCGTTGGCGGAATGGTGAACTGTGCTGGTGGCGTGATGCCCATAAAGGATTGCGAATGCCAGACGATGCTCTGTTTATGCTCCGCATCTTCGGTGGTGGCTATGGCATAGAGGCCTGATTGAATAAGGTTAAAGCGGTTCTCGAGCACTAACTCAGGGATAAAAATCCGTTTGTTTTCGACTTCAGTCACCGCTAATACTGAATATACATAGGCACTTAGCTCATTTTTAGCGGCACTCTTTACCTGTTCAGCAAAGGCATCATTGAGGGCGACCCCAATCAGCGGCAGCAGCACTAATATAAACAACAGCGCACTGAGGACGAGCCGAGTCTTTAAGGAGTTGAGCAACTGCCAGGCAAGCGCGCGCTTACTCATCAGTACCTTGCTCAGGAGCAATGACTCTTAAGCGATAGCCTTGGCCGCGCAGGGTTTCGATTAGATTGTATTGGTTATCGGGGTCGAGCTTTTTGCGTAAACGGCGGATAAAGACTTCGATGACGTTAGAGTCGAGGTCAAAATCCTGATCATAAATATGTTCGGTGAGTGCTGTTTTAGATTTCACTTCACCTTGATGCAGCATAAAGATCTCAAATAGCTTGTATTCAGAGCCGCTTAGCGTGACGAGTTCGTCCCCTTTGCGGACCTCTAAGCTACTGGTATTTAAACTAAAGGGGCCGTTAGTGATGATTGGGCTTGCCTTACCTGCCGAGCGGCGGATCAAGGCTTTGAGCCGAGCCACTAATTCTTCGGGATGAAAGGGCTTAGTGAGATAATCGTCGGCACCAGCATCGAGGCCTTCGACTTTATCTTGCCAGCTGTCGCGCGCGGTTAAAATTAAGATCGGGAAAGCGCGCTCTTTTTGGCGAATGCGGCGGATAAGGCTAATACCGTCGAGTTTAGGTAAACCGACATCGATAATGGCGGCGTCATAGTTATATTCAACGGCTTGAAACAAGCCCTCTTCGCCGTCGCTGGCGACATCAATGCTGTAATGGGCATCCAGCAAGTGTTGTTTTAAGTTGGCTTGCAGTGCTAAGTCGTCTTCAACGAGTAAGAGTCGCATATTAATTCCTCGACACGCGTCCTGTGGCGGCATCCACCGAAACTGAAAAAACCTGGCCATCATTATTGAGGATTTTGACGCGATAGCCTGAGCCGCTCGACTGCACGCTGAGCACTTTGCCTCGATATTGACGCTGCGCCATAGCCACGGCTTGGTCTGGACTATTCACCACAAGGCGGCGCTGCTCATTCTTAACGCCTTGGTCGCGCGATTGATTGCGATCATCGTGTTTATCATTGCCCGCTATGCAGCCAAAGGAGGCACATAAACAAGCGACTAGGGTCAGTGTCAAACCAAGTTTCATATCTGTTACCCGTACAGGTTCGGCGATCTTAAGTAAGTGGCGAGCTGGTTAGCTTATCGAGTCGACTAAGAATACCTCATCACCATAACAAACACATAGAGATCAGCCAATTGGTAAACACAATTCCTTTAAAATTCACTGTGATTCGTGAGATTTTATCGAGTTAATCCTCATCGAACCTCTTTACATATCAGGAGTCATATCCTGTGACATATTAGTAGTGTTAACCACAGCAGATGAATTAAGGCTGAACAGCAGTGTTGCTCTGAAATACAGCAGATTTTAATGTTCAGCTTATGTTCACCTTGAGTGCCCTCTAATGTCACCAATTTGAGCGGATTATCCAATGGGGTATTCAAGATGAACACAGTGAAACAACAAGTTATCGCAACCACGACGTATGTGAAGGCTGTGGTATTGGCCAGTGCATTTCTGGCATCGACAATGGTAAGCGCGCAGCCGAGCGACGAGTCAAACTTGGCGCCCTTTAGTGCAGCGAGTATTGGTATGATGAAAAAGACCGATGCTGAGCAAGCCGTCAAGCAAGAGCAGCAAGCCTTAAGCCTATTGCAACAGTCGGCTCCCGCTCAAAGTGTAGCGGAAGCTACTGCCGCTGCGGTTAAATCGCTGGCACCGTCCTTCTCGGCACAAGGTGCGAATGTTCAGCGAGTACAATTGATGGGTGCAACCCCCATGACTCGCGAACAAGTGATCGCCAAACATACGAGTCAGCCGATCCCCAGTTCAAGCGCCGCCACAGAAGATCCCTATCGCGCCCCTATTTATCACAGCTTTGCGATTTTTGATGCCAGCAGCCGTTTGTTTGAAGACTTTGATTACGATGGGTTTTATCAAACCTTTAGCGTAACCTTCGATGTAGATGTGTTTGGTGCATATCTTAATGAACGCGCCGACCTGTTTGCCGAGTTATACCTCAGCCGTAACGGTGGCCCTTGGGTGCATTACTACACCACGGACGTGTTTACCATCTACGGTGACTCGACTCAGGATGATTACGAAGTGCTAACGACCCTCTACACTGGCTATCAAACGGATCACTACGATGTATTAATCGATGTCTATGAGGTTGGTTATAGCGATATTGTCGCCACTATTAGCGCCGATGATACCGATGGCTTATATGCCCTGCCACTAGAAAGTCGTGACCGTGACCGTACTGGTGATGTGATCGTTGTGGAAGAAAGCGGCGGTGCATTTTCTCTCTTCGCCTTGCTTGGCCTAGGACTGTTGGCGGTACTGCGTAAACGTGAAGAGTTTATTTAAGATTTGATTCTGATATGCAATGTGACTGAGTTTATCAAAGACCATACCGACTAATACACGCAGAGTAAGAAGTCGGTCTCCCCCTAACAAGGCAGCGTATCCATCGATACGCTGCTTTTTTATTTTAAAATGCATACCGCAAAACAAACAGAAATCATGCGCTTGCGCACTTTCTACCCAGAATGATTTTTGCTATTGTGGAAATCAAATTTTAAATCAGTGGGTTGTGTGTAGTTTTACCAAGTGTTCAGAGGTGAGATTAGGCGCAAGCGCACGATATAAATCGTTATGTATACAAGGAAGGGTAATGTCTTCGATCTACGAAAAAGAAGAGTTATCAGGTAGCGATGTACAAAGTGAAGTACTCCGGCGAATGGAGAAATACAATGATAAGTCCTTCTTAGAATGTTTCTCAATTTACCTTGGTACGGCACAAATTCTCGAGTTTGCCTTAAAAAAACTTTTAGAGGAATCTTTTGGCATACCTGAGTCGGAAACGGAAAAGCTCACACTTGGGCGGTCGCGAGCAAAACTAGAAACTGTTGGTTTACGAGCCGATTATACAGAGCTACTAAAGCAAGTCGTCAAAGATCGAAACCATGCCGCTCACGAGTTATTGGCTAACCAAGTATTAATTGGAAACTTGGGCGTAGAGTTGAGCGAACGTATGCAATTCAATGAATTAAAGCATTTTATTTATGGCTTGGAGCAAGCTGTATTTCTGTTTGATTATTTTCAGCACAACGATGCATGGGTTGTAACTACTTAGCTGATTGACCCATTTCTCATTGCCCTGTGACGACAGAAAGAAGTGGGCACATCTCCAAGTAAAGGAATAAAGAAGGAAGAAAGTGGACACCCATCTTAAAACGTCGATTTTGCCTATGATGCTGCCCAAGTATTTTTAATGACCCTATTCAAGCCACTTTAGCCTGAGTAAGTTGTAGGCAAATCTAAAGTGCATTATGTGCTTGTTTTATCTTGGGCGACCTCATTTATTAGCCTCATGTATTAGGAGAACAGTCAGATGTCATCTGTATCTGAAAAAGATTGGAAGAGGCTCAGCAGCCTCAAACAGAGTTTGCTCAATTCGGCATGCGAGACAATTTTTGAGCGTATAGAGCAGATATCATCTACCCGTAAAGGTCGGGAGCATGAGGCTTACTTAGCTCTTTGGAAAGTGATTAACAAAGAAGATAATGCCATCGCTGAGATGTTTGATGATCTTAAGCGTAGTAATGCGGTCGTTAAAATAGCAGCCTTGAAACATCATGGTGTATTGACTGATGAGCAATTGGCGCTGTTTTCGCAAGAAACACAGGATGCGGTTGCCCATCTTTGCAGTCACAGACGCTAACAGACGCATTTTATTGCCAGCAAAAACACTGGCTACAAAATCAATCCTCTGCACAAATCCCCTTTTTCTCTCGGTGTTTATCCTGTCGGATTCGGGCTAGTATGGGCAAGTTACGTTAACTAAAGGAAGAGAGACATGATTGCTCAAGGTCAAAAATTACCAGCGGCGACGCTAAGCCAATTAACAAAAGATGGCATGGTAAATCATCAAGTTACTGAGCTGTTTGCGGGTAAAAAAGTGGTGTTATTTGCAGTGCCTGGTGCTTTCACTCCAACCTGTTCTGAAGCACATTTGCCAGGTTATGTGGTGCTGGCCGATCAGTTTAAAGCCAAAGGCGTTGATTTAATTGCCTGTGTATCGGTAAACGATGCCTTTGTGATGAAAGCGTGGGGCGAAGCGCAAAATGCGTCTGAGTTACTGATGCTTGCCGATGGTGACGCCAGCTTTACTAAGGCGCTCGGACTCGAGATGGATACTGCAGGCTTTGGCGGTGTGCGTTCACAACGTTATGCGATGATTATCGATGATGGCGTGGTAACGTTACTGAATGTTGAAGCACCTAAGTCATTCGAGGTGAGCAAGGCCGAAGTGGTGTTGGCGGCTTTAAGTTAAGATAAGCGGATGCCCCTGCGCTTATGGGGCTGATGTGCCGCTTGCTTGAGCGAGAACAATAGCCAGCCTAGATGAGGCTGGCTTTTTATTCGGGCTTTTTTATACGGTTATTGAACGAGTTGAATGCTGTCGGCATCGATAGTGACTTCTGACCAGTCCTTATCCACTTCACCGCGAATAATGACTTGGGTTTCAGGCGTGACGGTATGTCCGAGCCACAGATCATCGTCAATTTCAATTTTAATCTCGCCCGTGCTGTCACGGAAAATATAATCATCGTGGCCAATTGAAGACATGATATGGCCGGTTAACTCCACTTGAGTGTCATCGCTGGCATTGAGCGCACTGACGACATCATGAATGATTTGCCGTGCGCTGGGGCCTTGAAAGCCGCCACGTAATTGGGGTTCGCCCGTTGTTGGTTGAAATCCAGCTTGGCTGCACAAGGCACTCAATGACAATGTGATTGCTAACATGCTTAAGGTGATTTTATTCATCTAAATGTCCTCTTTCTAATCTTACGCCGCTGGGCGACTCATCTGCGGCGAGTATCATGCCAAGACGAGCGTGAAGCAGTTGTGAAGAATTTAAGCGGATTCATTTAGATGCTGTTGTGGCTCGCCGTTATCCATAAATTGGATTGTTGCCAGATAGTCATTCCCTAGGCTTTGGGCCGAAAAGGGCCACCCCATGCGCTCGCAGATACGTTCAATAATGATCAAACCACAGCCATAGCCTGTGGGCTCGGCGCTTTGGAGACTAAGCGGATTTTTTATGGTTAGTTGATTGTTATTCAGCGTGATTTCAATATCGCCACTGCTGTAGTTAAAGGCATTTTTAATTAAGTTGCCTATCACTATGTCCACAAAACTCACCGGTGCGCAAATGGCGGTATTTTCGTTAACGCTGAGCTGATAGCGGATTTCGTGTTTGGCAAAATGCTGCGCCATTTCACTTAATAGCTGCGTAAGCCGTGCGGCTAAATCAACTTGATCATAGTGTTGCGATTCAATTTGTTCCTTACCTAATAACAAAAAGGTTTCGGTGAGGGTTTTCATCTGTTGGCTTGCGTAATCAATGCGGGCAATGGCTTTGTTAGCGATCCGCTGCTGAGCTTCGCTCCCGTTGTTTGGCAGTTTTTTAAGTAATTCTGTCGAGCCTTGGATCACCATAATGGGCGTGCGCAGTTCATGGGAGGCAAAGCGGCTAAACTCCTGTTCCCGAGTAAAATAGGCGGCAATTTTGGCTTTATTTTCCAGTAGTGTTTGTTCGATATGGCGGGTTTCACGGTAGGGTGTGCTAGGGACAAAGCTCGGCTCCTCTGGCGTCAGCGCATTGATTTTGCGTTCAATTTCAAAAAATGGTGCCGATAGTAGCCGCACAAAATATAAGCCATAGGCCATGATGAACAGCAGTAAACCTACCCCGAAGAAGGATATCAAAATATGCAGCCTGTCCTCATATCCATCGAGAAAGTCATCCGCATCATCCTTATACACCACATACAATAAACCTTGTCCTGATGGGTGCGGCGAAATCAAAAAGTGCTTATCTTCGGCGCCCAATTGGTGCTCATAAAAACCCGTTTGTTGATAAGCTTGCAGCCATTGCGGCACAAACTCTTTGCTCCAATAGGTGGTGAGTTCGTGGATATCGGGGAGCTGGGCTTTATCGCCAAATCGTTGATAGTTTTTTTGGTATTCGCGGGTTTCGGTCGCCAGTTTGTGTTCAAGGCTAATGACCTCAATTTGTTCTTCGGCGATATAAATCAAACCCCAGAAAATCGCGAACATTAGGCTCGTTAGCACTAAAAACGTTAGGCGAATTTTTTTGTATAAGCTCGGTAATGGCTTAGGGGATGAGTCGGTAACCTTGGCCATGAATTGTCTCTAGTTTGGAATCTGTAAAGCCCTTATCCAATGCACTACGCAGGCTGTAAATATGGCTACGAAGCGCGTCGCTACAGGGGGCTTCGTCACCCCAAACCGCATCGATAACTTGTTCTTTACTCACAATGGCGGGGGCATGTTTGAGCAGTAGCGTCAAAATCGTGCGTTGGATTTTACTCAGCTTGATTTCCTTACCCGCGCGGCATACTTGCTGCGTTGCGATATTTAAGCTGATTTCACCAAAGCGCAATATACCTACATCTAAACGCGGCCCGCGATTATGTAGTGACCGTAGGCGCAGGCATAGTTCTTCCATGGCGAAGGGTTTATTTAAAAAGTCATCACCGCCCGAGGTAAAGGAGTCAATTTTGTCCTGCAGGCTATCTCTGGCGGTTAAGAACAAAATCGGCGTGTTACAAAACAGCTCTTCGCGCAGTTTTTTGACCGTACGAATACCGTCTAATTTGGGCATCATAATATCCATAATGATCACGTCATAATGGTTTTGCTGTATTAAATTGATGGCGCTTTCACCGTGATAGGCGCAGTCAGCAATAATGCCTTCGAGGGTTAAATAGTCCATGATTGTTTCTATAACATCATGATTGTCATCAACAATTAATACTTTCATTACTTATCTTCATTTCTTCACGTTTGCTTGACGTTTCCCATACTAAGATGCCAGCCGTTGATTTAACAAGGTAAATAAGGGAGAAAAAAATGAATAAGCACTTAGTAGGTATTAGCGCATTACTATTAACCGCTTGTGGTGGCGACGGTTCATCAACGGATGTGACGCCACCTCCCGCGAATTTACCCGCTAAAGTGATGGGGACTGTGACTCAAGTGTCCGCAGACCATCAACAGATCACTGTGAATGGATACAAGATTAATATCGCCAATGCAGATATTTGTTATCAACAACAACCACTGGATGCCAAAGCTATTCAAGTGGGGATGCGCCTAGATTTGGTTAACCAAGGTCAGCAGGCTAAAACGGTTGAGGTCGATCCTGCGCTGGTTGGTGAAATCAGTGCCATCAATCAACATAATATTATGGTCAATGGCATACAGTTAGCCGTTGCATCAGCTAGCCAATATAAAAAGGGCGATTGGGTAGCGGTAAATGGCTACCCCACCGTGGTCGGACAATGGCAGGTAGAGTCGATTAACCTTTTCCCTAATCTCGCAATTGCTGAAATTGAAGGTCGAGTAACAGAGCTTGATCCAGTTATGCAGCAATTCCGCTTGGGCTCAGCCCTAATAGATTACGCTGGTATCACCCCAGAGGGCCAACTCGCCGAAGGCGCGTGGGTTGAGGTTGAAGGTCAACAGGATGGTGCGGTATTTAAGGCCCATGAAGTCGACGTAGAAGATGCGAGAGATGTGCCGACGTTCAACGAGATGGAGTTAGAGGGCACAGTAACTTGGGTTAACCAAGACAAGAGCCAGTTTGAGCTTAATAGCCGCACACGACTCTATGTGACTGAACAGACTCAATTTGAAGATGGTAATCGCACCAATTTGCTGGAAGGTAAGCGCCTAGAGGTGGATATTCAATCTACTGCGCAGGGCCTGTGGGCCAAAGAGGTCGACTTTGAAAGTTCAGATGCGGGTGGTCCATTACCCGATTTAGGCAACAAGTTTGAGCTTGAAGGGCGAGCCACGCTCGATAGCAATAATCAGCTACAAATTAATGGCGTTACCTTTATTATCGACGCGAGAACCCAGTTTGATGATGGCTTAACCCTTGCAACCCTTGATCAAAAATGGCTGCAAATTGAAGGTGTTGAATTAGCCGATGGCCAATGGCTAGTGAAGGAAGTTGATCTTGAACTGCAAAGTAATGAACTGGAGTTAACCGGAAAGGTGAGCCAGAACAGTCTGTGGGGTTACCATGCTAGTGATGCCTCATTAGCGACCTTTGATGGTAAATGGGTTAATGTGGAATGTCAGTTTGATGGCATGCAAATCCACAGTTGCCGCATTGACGACTAATGCTCGTTAACGACTAACGCTCGTTAACCCCTGCAAATGGCAGCGAGATTGATCTCTTGCTGCCATTTTTTATGTGCTTAAGCTTAAGCCGCGCGCATTGGCACGACACGACTGTCGGCAATACCTAAACTGGTTTCGATATTTTCCACGCTTTGCTGCACTTCTTGGGCGATGACTTCGCTCTGCTGCGAACTGGTTTGCGCTTGGTCTTTCAGGTTATCCATGCTGCGAACAAATTCATCGAGGTAATCCACCTGTTCCTTGGCGTTGAGCGAGCCTTGTTTGGCGGTATTGGCCATTTCACTCGCTTGATTTTGTACGGTTTGTGCCATTTGCCATAGGCTCTGTGCCCGCTGTTTTTGGCTATCGGTCGCTTGGGCAATGCCATCGACACTCTCGCCGAGAGCAAGGTTAGATTGGGTGAGCTGATGCAGGATTTTCACAATTTCATTTAACGATACCTGAGTACGTTGGCTAAGGCTGCGCACCTCATCGGCGACCACGGCAAAACCGCGACCTTGCTCGCCTGCACGGGCGGCTTCGATAGCGGCATTAAGTGCCAGTAAATTAGTTTGCTCGGCGATATTGCCAATTACATCAATGATTTTTGCCACATCTGCCACTGAGTTATTCAGGCTTTCGAGCGAGGCATGGCAAAGGCCAACCGCCGTTTGGGTTTGCTCTGTGGCACTCAGTACCGCTTCGGCCTCGGCTTGGCTCGACTGCATTTGGCGCATGGTTTCGGCCGCGCTTTGTTCAACAAGGGCCGAGGTATGGCTGACCTCATTGGCGAGGCTACGGATATGCTCGGTTTGCGACTGAGTGTCGGCGACTATGGTCTGAGTGTGTTCGGTGTGCTGCGACAGTTGGGTAATGCGCGCGACCAACTGACTTAAGGATTGAGAAACCTTAGTCATTTGTTGGCGCTGGAGTTCATCTTCCTGTTCAAAACGATGCAGTAGCTGATTAAAATGCCCTGCAATTTGGCCAGTTTCGCAGCGGCGATTGATGTCCAAACGTTCACGGCTGTTGGACTCGCTTAATTGCATAAAGGCTTGATTGAGGCGTTTGAGGGGGTTAACCACGCGGTTCTGTTGCAGGATTAAATAGCCGATCGCAAATAGCGCCATAATCGAAACCATTGCATAAAGAATGACTTGTAACTCATATTTGAGCTGTTGGTTTTTGGCCGCTTGGGCTTCACCGAGGGCAATGAGCTGCTGTTCAACTCTGCTAATGGCTTGAATTAATTGCGCTTGCATCTCCTGATTGGCTTGCAGCAGTTGGTGGGTATTGGCGACTTCTTTATTGTATCGATTGGCAAGGCTTAACAGCTCGCTGCGATCATTTTCACCCACTTCAATCTGCTCAGGCTCACTTGCGCCGAGGGCAAATTCATCGGCTTCCTGCTGCTCGTACACGCCGATTAACGGCAGGGCGTTGAGTTGATCGCGCCATTGGTTAAGCGCTTTACTGGTGCTGTCGAGAATATTCTTAAGTTGCTGGTTTTTATCAATGAGATAGCCATCGGTAAGCTGCGACAGTTGATAAACAATACTGGGAAAGTCACGGCTTAATTGCAAATATTGCTCGGCTATTGCTGCATTAACGGCTAAGCCTTTGTCGGCATAGCTACCAAGCCTGCGGTTATAGTCGAGCATTTCGGATTCGGCGTGGGCCAGCAGTTGTCTTGGGTTGCCTGCGAGTTTGCCCGCCGCGCGGTATTTAGTGTCTAAGTCTTGAATGAATTGATTCAGGCCTACCTGTAATTCCTCATCGGCATTGCCTGATGCGGCAAGGTTGAGTTCGCTGAGTTGGTTTTTGATTTTACTCAGCTTGGCTTTGGCTTCTTCGAGTTGGGTCGCGTTGCCGCTGGTTAAATAGCCATCAAGATCGCGGCGAACGCCTACGAGAAAGTCCTGTTGCAGGCCTTGGAGTACTTGGGTTTGTTGCTCAATCTGCTGTCTTTGATCGCTACTCCAAAGTACTACTGCTGCTAATAATGCCGCAAGCAATAACAACAGCGCCGAAGCAGTACGTGACAAGGTCGAAATCTTCATGATGCAATCTTCATTGGAAACTTAAGGTAAGTTAACTGCCTAAAGTTTATGAATTTCGCGTGACATAAATATGACAGAACCAATCAAATGTCAGCGTTGTCATTATGATTTGGGGATTATTCTAGCGGTAGCCAAACTTGGGCTTTTAAACCGCCTGCGGCGCGATTCGAGAGGGTAATTTGGCCTTGGTGGCGGTCGATAATTCGTTTGATGATGGCGAGCCCAAGCCCTGAGCCGACACTGCCACGGGCAATATCACCTTGGGTAAAAGGTTGGAAGAGTGTAGGAATTTGTGATTCATCTATCCCTGGGCCATTATCTTCAACGCTAAAGCCGATGCGTTTGCCGTCAAATTGCGAGCTTATCCGCACCCAGCCGGAGCCATAACGAAAGGCGTTTTCAACTAAGTTGCTCAACACCCGCTTAATCGCCAGCCCTTGAAATAAGGCCTCGGGGCAATCGCTCAGCACGACTTCAATTTCACCGTCGCGGTTGGCTTCGGCCTGGGCAATATCTTGAATGAGTTTATTGATTTGCCCGGGCTCGCGGCTGGCTTCCTGATCTTGGCGAATATAGGCAATAAATTGGCTGATAATGGCATCCATATCTTCAATATCGTTGACGATACCGTCTTTAAGATATTGATCTTCTTCAACCATCATCTCAGAGGCAAGGCGGATGCGGGTCAGCGGCGTGCGCAAATCGTGGGAAATTCCCGCCATCAACAGTGCACGATCTTGCTCTAGCTGCTTCATGCTATGGGCCATCTGGTTAAAGGCGTTGGTCACTTCCACCAGTTCGCTGGAACCTTTAAGCGGCAAAGGATCGGGAAACTCGCCACGGGACACCGAGATCGCGGCTTTTTGTAAGCGCCTTAATGGTCTGTTTTGCTGGCGAGCAAACCACCATCCGCCGGCAACACTGAGTGCGCCGATCACCATCAAGTACAAGGTCAGTGGCGACAAGTCGGAAACATTTTGCCCAATCAGCGGCACTTTAATCCACACAGACGGCGCCTGCGGTGGGCGGATCCAAATTTGCAAAACACTGCCGTGGGTGACACGGACTTCGGCATCGCCACCGAGATATTCCGACATCTGTGATGACCAAAAACCGTAGTAGGTGGCTTGTTCGATGCCCGCTTCACGGGCTTGCTGTTGGTTATACACCTTCATACCATCGTCGCGGACTTTGGCATTGAGTGCATCGACTATGGTTAAATGCTCGCGGCCGATATCGACACCGTCGACAAATAACAGATTGATTTGGCGGGCAATTAACTGGTTAATTTGTTGATAGCTGGGTTTTAACACATACACTGCGACAGTGACATAGGACACCAGCTGATTGATCAGCAGCAAACAACCAATCAGCAGTACCGTTTGGCTAAAGGCACTGCGCGGAAGGAGTCGCTGCCACCACTTAAGTTTCATAGTCGAGCCAAAAAAGCGTCAACAACAGGCCAAAAGCAGCTCATCGACGGGCGGCACCGTCGGGTACAAATACATAGCCTAATCCCCACACGGTTTGAATGTAGCGCGGATTAGCGGGGTCTTTTTCAATTAAGCGCCGTAGACGCGATACCTGCACGTCAATCGAGCGCTCGAGCGCCGAATAATCACGACCACGGGCGAGGTTCATCAGTTTGTCCCGCGATAACGGTTCGCGTGGATGGGTAACTAACACTTTTAATACCGCAAATTCGCCACTGGTCAGCGCGATGGCCTCATCACCGTGGTACATCTCACGGGTAGCTAGGTCGAGTGAAAACTCGCCAAAGCTAATTTCGGCTTCTTGCTGCGCGGGCGCGCCGGGCACATCCTGAATTTGGCGGCGCATCACCGCTTTAATCCGCGCCAATAATTCACGCGGATTAAAAGGTTTTGGCAGATAATCATCGGCACCGAGTTCTAAGCCGATAATGCGGTCGACTTCATCGCCTTTGGCGGTGAGCATCACAATCGGAATGGTGCTGCCCTGTTGACGCAGACGACGGCAGATAGATAAGCCATCTTCCCCGGGCAACATCAGATCGAGCACAATCAAATGAAAGTTTTCTCGCTCCAGTAAACGGTCCATCTGCTCAGCATTGGCCGCACTGCGTACCTGATAGCCTTGCTCCATCAGGTAACGCTCGAGTAGTGCTCGTAGGCGCATATCATCATCGACAACGAGGATTTTCGAGGTTTCTTGTCCCATGGGATGTCCTTAAATTGCTCGGATTATTGCTTTTATTTTTTATGCCGTCATACAACAAAGATTAACTGGCTGAAATTGAAAACGAATCTGCCAAGAATGCGCTTAATATAGCTGGATTCAATCTGAGCGACTAGCTCATGATGTAAGCCAACCACGGTCGAATGCGACAAATTGCCAACTCATGTTAATACTAAGCAAATGAAATTGCATGGGAATCGTTGAATATATTCACTATACATATGAAATTGTAACTAAATTGGCATTTCTGGCAGCGGTGCTTTTTGCTAGTCCTTAACTTTGGCGGCGACTCTGAGTATCATCAGTGCTATGCCTGTTTAAAATTATGCTCGTTTTAGTTAACTATAGAGTCTTAACATGAAAGCGCATTTGATCACCCGCCAAGGCTGGATGACCTTAGATAAAGAATTAAAATACCTGTGGAAGGAATATCGCCCGCAGATCACCCTCAAAGTGCAAGAGGCTGCCGCGCAGGGCGATCGAAGTGAAAATGCGGATTACACTTACAACAAAAGGCTTTTGCGTCAAATAGATAGTCGTGTTCGCTATTTGGTTAAGCGCCTCGAAGAACTCAAAATTGTCGACTATTCTCCGCAGCAGGAAGGCAAAATTTACTTTGGCGCTTGGTTTGAGCTTGAAAACGACGCGGGTGAGCGCGTGCGTTATCGGATTGTCGGTAAAGATGAGCTCGATACTAAACTGGGTTATATCACTATTGATTCCCCCATGGCACGGGCGCTTATCGGCAAACAAGTTGATGATGAAGTGGTGGTGCAAACGCCCTCTGGCCCAAAGACATGGTATATCAACGAAATCCGTTATACGCCGTTCGACACCTTGCTTGACTCGGCGCTCGCGGACGAGGGGGAATAAACCTCGCGAGATCAAACTCTCGGCGATTTTCAGCGGCAAATCGCTCGCATCATATGAAACAACGACTGCGCCTGTGGTATCTTGGGCGCAATTAGGATTAATCAAACCGTTAGGCACGATACTTTATTTATGCAGACTATTGCCCAAATTATTGCTCAGGAACTCAATGTTCGTGAGCATCAAGTCACTGCCACCATAGATTTGCTCGACAATGGTGCCACTGTTCCCTTCGTCGCCCGTTATCGTAAAGAGGCGACTGGTGGTTTAGACGACACCCAGTTACGTACGCTGTACACCCGTTTAGGTTATTTGCGTGAATTGAATGACAGACGTCAGGTGATTTTATCCAGCATTCAAGCGCAGGGTAAATTAACGCCTGAGCTGCAACGGGAAATCGAAGGCGCCGATAGTAAAACGCGTCTCGAGGATCTGTATCTTCCCTTCAAACCTAAGCGTCGCACTAAGGGCCAAATTGCCATTGAAGCGGGATTAGAGCCGCTGGTCGAAACCTTGTTAGCGGATCGCAATGCCGATATTGAAGCATTGGCTGCGGGTTATCTGAATCTAGAAGCGGGTTTTGCCGACACCAAAGCGGTATTGGAAGGTGCCCGTTATATCCTGATGGAGCGCTACGCCGAAGATGCGGAATTACTGCGTAAAGTTCGCGAACATTTAAGCCAAAACAGTGTGTTAGAGAGCCGTGTTATTGCCGGCAAAGAGAAGGAAGGCGCGAAGTTTCGCGATTATTTCGAGCACAACGAACCTTTGGCCAAAGTGCCATCTCACCGCGCCTTAGCTATGCTCCGTGGCCGTAATGAAGGCTTCCTGTCATTATCGATGAATGCCGATCCCGGTGCAGAGGCGGGTCAAGGCAGTTACTGTGAAGTCATTATTAGTGAGCATTTAGGCTTAAAGCTGGGCGATAGCAGTGTGGATCAGTGGCTCAAAACGGTCGTTACTGCCACGTGGCGAATTAAAATTGCCCTGCAAATGGAAACCGAGTTTATCTCGCAAATGCGTGAGCGCGCCGAAGCGGAAGCCATTAACGTATTTGCCCGTAACTTGGGTGATTTACTGATGGCCGCGCCAGCGGGCGCCAAGGCAACCATGGGCCTAGACCCAGGTCTACGTACTGGCGTTAAAGTCGCCGTGGTGGATAACACGGGTAAGTTGGTGGCACACACCACGATTTTCCCCCATGCACCACAGAATTTATGGGACAAGTCGATTCGTACCCTCGCCAACTTAGTGCAAATGCATAAGGTAGAGTTAATCGCGATTGGTAACGGCACCGCCTCCCGTGAAACCGATAAATTAGCGGCTGAGTTGATCGCCAGCCTCAAGGACAGCCAACCACAGCTGACCAAAGTGATGGTGAGCGAAGCGGGCGCCTCGGTGTATTCCGCATCAGAACTGGCGGCATTAGAATTCCCTGAGCTAGACGTTTCGATTCGCGGCGCGGTCTCAATTGCCCGTCGTTTACAGGACCCCTTAGCGGAACTGGTGAAGATTGAGCCGAAGTCTATTGGCGTTGGTCAATATCAACACGATGTGAGTCAAAGCCAGCTTTCTAGCTCGCTCGAAGCCGTGGTCGAGGATTGCGTAAACGGTGTGGGCGTGGACTTAAACATGGCGTCTGTGCCTTTGCTATCGCAAGTTGCAGGTTTAAATAAAACTTTGGCCAAAAACGTGGTGGATTACCGCGATGCCAATGGCGCCTTCAAAAATCGTAAAGAGCTGTTAAAAGTACCGCGTTTAGGCCCTAAAGCCTTTGAGCAAGCCGCAGGCTTTTTACGTATTCGTGACGGCGATAATCCATTGGATATGTCAGCGGTTCACCCCGAAGCCTATTCGTTGGTCGAAACGATTGCCAAGACCAAACAAGTCGATGTGGCGAGCCTTATTGGCAATTCAGAATTATTACGCAACATCAAACCGCAGGAGTTTACGACTCCTGAGTTTGGTCTGCCGACAGTGACCGACATCCTTAGCGAGCTCGATAAACCTGGCCGTGACCCCCGTGGCGAGTTTAAAACCGCTAAGTTTAAAGATGGGGTTGAAGAGCTTAAGGATCTGAAACCTGAAATGATCCTCGAAGGCGTTGTCACCAACGTGACTAACTTTGGTGCCTTTGTGGATATCGGCGTGCACCAAGATGGTTTAGTGCATATTTCGTCATTAACCGACAAATTTATTACCGATCCCCATACCGTGGTCAAAGCGGGTGATGTGGTAAAAGTGAAGGTGATGGAAGTGGATGTGGAGCGCCGCCGAATTGGCCTGAGTATGCGTTTGGATGAGGCGATTGATCAGAGTAAGTCGCAAACTCGCACGTCAGTGCAGGGTAAGCATCAGGGTAACAAACCGAATCAGCACAAAGCGTCACAGCACAAATCATCACAACCTCAGTCTGGGCGGTCAGCACCCAAGCCAGCCCCTGTCAATGCGGCGATGGGCAATGCCTTTGCTGATGCTTTCGCTAAGCTGAAAAAGTAAGTCATCTCGATGCGACTCGGGTGTTAGCATGTGCCCGAGTCGACATTTTTTACCCCTCAATCACAAAATTGTTGCATGTTTGCTACGACAGGTAATATAAAGGCGGCAATTTAATGCAACCTTAAGCCAGATCGGTTGTCATATAGCAACTTCTGGTAATTTTTCAAATTGACACTCCAAAGCTGAGTGTGCGTTTAATGTTTTTGGGGTAATACATGCAGTCAGGTTTATCTGCTGGTGGACGCAAGGGCGCCCACGGGCCCTTTCGCGTCATTCTTATTTTCAGTCTGTTAGTACTGGCTATTGCTACCGCTAGCCGAATCGGTTTAGGCCTGTGGCAGGGCGAACGTGTAGCCGCTGTTGACGGTTGGTCGCATTTGTTACTGCAAGGTATTCGTGTCGATATTGCAACCATATGTTGGTTATGGGGTGTGGCTGCTTTAGGTACGGCGATATTTTCGGGCGATCATTTGATTGGCCGAGCATGGCAATGGATTCTGCGTTTATGGCTAACCATAGGCCTCTGGACTATCTTATTCCTCGAAGTGTCGACGCCCGCCTTTATTGAGGAATACGGCATTCGCCCTAATCGTTTGTATGTGGAGTATTTGATTTATCCCAAAGAAGTGCTGTCGATGCTGTGGGCGGGACGCAAGCTTGAGCTGATTTTTTCTGTGGTGCTGAGTATCGCAACCCTATGGGGTGGCTGGGTATTGAGCGGTAAGTTGTGTAAAAACCTGCGTTTCCCCCGTTGGTATTGGCGCCCGGTGTTAGCCGTGCTGGTTATCGTTTTGACCCTATTGGGTGCGCGTTCAACCTTAGGTCATAGACCGATTAACCCTGCGATGGTGGCATTTGCCGATGATCCATTAGTAAACTCCTTAGTGATCAACTCCGCTTATTCTTTAGTGTTTGCGATCAAACAAATGGGCAGTGAGGAAGATGCTTCTAAGGTGTATGGCTCCTTGGACAAAGATGAGATTATCAAGGTCATTAGGCAGGAGAGCGGTCGCCCTGAGAGTGCGTTTACCTCAAATGAACTTCCCTCTCTGAGTTTTAACCAAGCCAGTTATACCGGAAAGCCTAAAAATTTAGTGATCTTGCTGCAAGAAAGTCTGGGAGCCCGTTTTGTGGGGAGTTTAGGCGGTTTGCCGTTAACGCCGAATATCGATGCCCTCTCACAGGAAGGCTGGTATTTCGATAATCTCTACGCCACTGGCACACGCTCTGTGCGCGGAATCGAAGCTGTCACTACTGGTTTTACCCCAACGCCAGCCCGTGCGGTGGTGAAATTGGGCAAGAGCCAGACGGGTTTCTTCAGTATCGCTGAATTGTTAAAAAATCACGGCTATACCACCCAATTTATCTATGGTGGTGAGAGCCATTTTGACAATATGCGTAGCTTCTTCCTAGGGAATGGTTTTAGCGACATTATCGATCAGAAGGATTATAAATCTCCTGCGTTTGTCGGCTCTTGGGGTGCTTCTGATGAAGATTTAATGCGTAAGGCAAATAGTGAGTTTGAGCGTCTGCATAGCGAAGGTAAACCGTTCTTTAGTTTAGTGTTTAGCTCGAGTAACCACGATCCATTCGAATTCCCCGATGGCCGTATTGAGCTGTATGAGCAACCTAAACAAACCCGTAATAACGCGGCAAAATATGCCGATTATGCAATTGGTGAGTTCTTTAAGCTGGCCAAAAATGCCGACTACTGGAAGGATACGGTCTTTATTGTGGTAGCTGACCATGACAGTCGAGTCGGTGGTGCGGATCTGGTGCCAGTATCGCGTTTCCGTATTCCTGGGTTAATCCTTGGGGATAATGTTGCACCAAAACGCGATCACCGTATCGTGAGTCAAATCGACTTACCGCCAACCTTGTTATCTTTGATTGGTATTTCAGACTCTTACCCTATGTTAGGGCGTGACTTAACTCAGGTCAGCGATGATTGGCCTGGACGTGCACTGATGCAATACGACAAAAATTTTGCGTTGATGGAAGGCAAGGATGTGGTGATCCTGCAGCCAGAGAAAGCGGCGCAAGGTTTCCAATATGATGAAAAAACTGAGCACTTAACGCCTTATGCACCCGCGGCGCAGGCGCTAGAGAAAAAGGCCTTAAGTTGGGCCCTGTGGGGCAGCCTAGCCTACCA